>NZ_JADEWJ010000114.1:0-10705 GCF_015207725.1 Synechocystis sp. LEGE 06083 | reverse complement strand
GGCAGAGAGAGAGTGCTTGTCTTTTAAAACATCCGGTCTTGTCTTTCCAGGCGTTTTAATAATCGCCAGAGGGCAAAGGCTGGCACCAATGATATTAATAACACAACCGCCGCCGCTACAAAATAATTATTTACAAACAATAGCGTGGCCGACAACACCAAAGCACAGGTAAATAAAACATAGTTGGTGCCCATTTGCATGGTACCCATTCGTCGCAGGAGGCGATCGGTTTCTGTGGATCTAACCCGGACTCGGATATCTCCCCGGTCTAGGCGATCGAGGCTGTCTTCAATGCGCCTGGGTAACCCCAGGGCACTATTGCCCACTTGCACCGCCTGGCGACCCAGTTCATCCATGATGTTACTGGCGGGGTTAAAACCATTGGAATTGTTCATAATTTGGAGAGCGAAGGGTTGGGCCACAGCCATGAAATTGAAATCCGGATCTAATCCTTTCCCCACTCCCTCCAGGGTCGAAAAAGCTCGCATCACAAAGGTGAAAGTGGCAGGAAAACGAAAAGGCTGATCGTAGGCAATTTCGTAAAGGTCGTCACTAATTTTAGTAATGGACTGTTCTTCAAAGGGTTTATCCATGAAGTTGTCCAATAAAAATTGCACCGATCGCCGGATGGGCCCCATATCTTCCGTTTCCTTGAGGGCTCCCAGGGCAACTAGGGAATTGACAATGCGCTCGGCATTTTTTTCCGCCACCCCAAACAGGGTATCCATGAGTTTGTTTTTTGTGTCCGGGGTGATTTCCCCCATCATGCCAAAGTCATAGAAAATCAAGGCTCCAGCTTCGGGGCTCACCGCCAAGTTACCAGGGTGGGGATCGGCGTGGAAAAAGCCATGGTTCAACAATTGGAACAGGTAGGCTCGGGCACCCAGTTGGGCTAGCTCTTTTCGTTCTAACCCCGCCGCTTCTAGGGCATCGTAATGGCTAATTTTAATGCCGGGCAAGTATTCCAACGTCAAAATTTGGGTGGAGGTGTAGCGCCAATAGACCCGGGGCACCTTAACCCAATCTTCCCCCCGGAAATTACGCCGAAAGGTGTCAGCACTGCGCCCTTCCCGGAGATAATCCGTCTCCTGCCAGAGAATTTTGCAACATTCGTCATAAATCCCGTTCCAGTCCCGCCCCCGGCCCCATTTGGGATGATTTTGGAAATATTGGGCAATTTTTTTCAGTATGGCCAGGTCAATGGTAAATAGTTTTTTCAGCCCTGGCCGTTGCACTTTCACCACCACATCTTCGCCCGTATGTAACTGGGCCTTATGCACCTGCCCTAAACTAGCCGCCGCCAGGGGCACGGGGTCAAAACTACGGTAGAGAGTGGCGATCGGTTTACCTAATTCCCCTTCGATAATGCTAGCGGCCTGTTCGTAGCTAAAGGCGGGCACTTCGTCCTGTAGTTTGGAAAGTTCCTCTACATATTCCGTCGGAAACAGGTCGGAACGGGTGGAAAATAGCTGGCCCACTTTAATGAAAGTGGGGCCAAGGCTGAGGAGATTTTCCCGAATCCATTTGGCCTGACGCCGCTGCCGTTGCTGGAGTTTTTCTTCCGTGTAGCCCCCGGCATAGCTCCATTTTTTGCCGTTTAACCAAAATTGATACAGCAAAGTCAGCACAAAGCCCCAAATATCGATGCGCCGCCGGGTGATGGAATAGTTACCCCGATTCCAACGATACCTCCCCTCCGCTTCTAGGGGCGATCGCCGTTGAGGAGGTGGGGAATTGGAATAGGATGCTGTAGGCTCAAGCTTAGTGGATAGGGCAGACACACTGATATTAAGAAAGGGCTAAATGGAAGATAGACAAGCGAACAAAAGTCAGACTTCGGAAACTGAGGATTCCTTTTCTTCAGATTCAGGGGAAAAATTAGGGGTTACATAGGTGCGACCACTGGTAGCTTCCCTCCGTTTTATGTCTTCGTACATTGCCTGTAAATCATGGTTAAATGACTCGGAGTAGGCTCGACGAATTCTGTGAATTTCTTCAACTATTTCATCCTTAAACATGGCTAATCTCCTAGAAGTTCATAGGGGGTACATAATATTGGTAGCTTGAAGCCAAAATCGCCACTTATTTGCGCCAACTTTTTTTGAATTTGAGCATTGGCAATATGCTTACAATTCCATGTTAGTAGGTAGTCAAGGCGCTGAACTGAAGCAATGGCAATATGAAGAGCATCAACATCAGCATCTGGAGGCAGGCTACTTTGGTTCAAAAACTTTATGGCTAGATCTGTAGCAGATTGCGTGGCAGGTAACAGGGTTATTCCCTTCAGTAATTTCAACCGCTCTGAGGCCATTTCAGGGTCCCCTTTAGAAACTTCTTCCACCACAAACTCAGAAGCATAAAGGCGAAAATCCGCTCTTTTTAGGCTCCACCACTCCCTGGTCACCCCTACGTTGGCCACCAAAATTAAATTCTGACTGGGCCTCGCAGTCAGGTAGCCAAAAATACTGGTTTCTAGGTAAACAGTTTCAGCCATGAAAGTTTGGTTAACCCTGGCTATCCCGGTAGGTTTTCAACTCAGACTTCAAGCTGGCAATTTCCGCCCGCAGTTTATCCAATGTTTCTTGCAACTCGTCAGCGGTTACGGGGCCATCTACAGTGGCGATCGCCGCCCCTTCCTGGGTGACATCATTGGCCGCCCGGGACTGTACCTCGGTGATGAACTGCCGGAGGTTTTCCCGTTGTTCCGCATCGAACTTGCCCAACTCGCTCAGGGCATTGGTGACGCCGTCTTCTACCTTTTCGCTGAGGACTTCGGCAAAGGCACGGCCGAGAAAAAAGGCCTGGAGGACTTGGTTTTGCATGGACTTTTTCTATGGTTGCATTTGTAAAGAATTATAACGTGCCCCACCCTGATTCTCATCCTCCCCCTGGGAATCTAAGTTCCAGTCCGGTTGGGGAGGGAAACCTTGCTCAGACCGGAACATTCCGCCGCCGTCCTGGGGTTCCGTAGGCACTGTAGGATCTGCATCTGTCACTACCCTAGGGGGAGCCGACCGTAGAGCCATGCCAAAGCCCATGCCTGCCGCCAACATAATACCCGCCGTGAACACAAGGGTTTGCCACAGGGGATGGGGAGCAAAAATACGCATACTATGAAGTTAACTATTTGCTAACTGTAAACAAAGGGTCAGCCTAGGCATCGGGGAAGGTGTTTTCAAAATCTTCGATCAAGTCATCTAATTCCGCCAAAGCTTGGGAAACGTCCAGGGAAAGGATGCCCAAGTTAGGTTGCTCCGCCAGGTCTTCGAGGAATTTACGCTTTTGTTTGATGGTCAGGATGCTTTCTTGCAAAGTAGTTTTATCCAGCATGGTGATTAAGGAAATTTAAGGGGTCACCTTTGATTTATAGCCCTTTTCAGCCGGGCTAACAATGGTGATATTCCCCCATCACCAGCGAATGCGGGGATCCACCAGTTGGTAAATTAAGTCCGCCAGGCTACTGAAAAAGACAATTAAAACCGCATAGAGAAAGGTTACTGCCATCACCACCGGGGTGTCACTGCGGTAAATGGATTCAATGAGCAACGCCCCAATGCCGGGTACCCGGAAAACCTGTTCCGTTACCAGGGCTCCGGTAAAAATGGTGGGGACATCCAAGGCAATCAGAGTGATTAGGGGTAAGGACGCGTTTTTCAAGAGGTGATTTTTGAGCATTCCCCAGGTACCTAAACCCTTGGCGTAGGCAGTGCGAATGTAGTTTTGGGGCAATTCTTCCAAGACCGCTGAGCGCACAAACCGGAGAATTACCGCCGACTGATAAAACACTAACACCGCCACCGGCATCAACAACTGGCGAATTTGTTCCCCCAAGCTGGCCATGCTATTCACTGCCAGGGTACTGTCGTAGATGAAGGGAAGCCACCCCAGTTGCACACTAAAAATGAGAATGAATAACAGCCCCGTTAAAAAAGTGGGCAGGGAAAAGCCCATTAAACTAATGCCGCTGATCAGAGGTTCCCACCATCGTCCCCGATAAATTGCCGCTATCACTCCCAAAGGAATGGCGATCGCCAAACTAATCAGGTAGGCAGTGCCCATTAACCAGAGGGTAGTGGGGAGTCGTTGGCCAATTAAATCCATGACCGGACTACGGCTGGTGAAGGAATACCCCAAATCCCCCTGCAAAAGACTCCAAAGCCATTTTAAATAACGGATCGGTAACGGTTGATCCAGCCCTAAACTGCGCCGCAAATTGTCCCGCACTTCCTGGGAAATAGACGGATTGGTGGCCAATTCCCCCAGGGGATTACCGGGAGCGAGGGCTAGCAAACTGAAAATTACTAAACTAATGCCCAACAGGGTAATGACGGCGATCGCCAAACGTTTGCAGATGAGGCCAACGGCGGGGGGCAAAGGGGGCATAGGTATGGACCACAAAGGAGAGCGCCAGTTTAATTAAGCACAAAAGGGGGAATTTTTTCCGTCACTGACAGCTTAGACTTTTGTGATAGGCTATGCGGAATAAATCAATCTAAGCTTAATTTTTCAGGGGATTGCCATGCGTGTGGGGCTGTTATTTGGTGGGTGTTCTGGGGAGCATGAAGTCTCAATCAAATCCGCCCAGGCGATCGCCAAAGCATTGGCCAGCGGGGATAACCAAACAAAATACCAAGTAACCCCCTTTTACATTCAAAAAAATGGCGTTTGGCTAGGGCCGGAAGCTTCCCAGAATGTACTAAATCAAGGTCTTCCCCTAGGCGATCAACTCGTTACGCCCCAACAACGGTGGCAATTTCCCTCCGCAGCAGCCCAAATGGATGTGTGGTTCCCCATTTTGCATGGCCCCAACGGCGAAGATGGCACAGTGCAGGGGCTATTTAGTTTGATGCAGGTGCCCTATGTGGGTAGTGGGGTGCTGGGCTCCTGTGTGGGCATGGATAAACTAGCCATGAAAATGGTCTTTGAACAGGCAGGCTTGCCCCAGGTGAATTACATGGGGGTGGAACGGGGGGAAATTTGGTCCAATCCCTGTGTTTTTCCCGCCCTATGCGACAAAATCGAAGCCCAGGTGGGCTATCCCTGTTTTGTTAAGCCGGCTAATTTAGGTTCCTCCGTCGGCATTGCCAAAGTCCGTAATCGCACCGAATTGGAGGTGGCCCTGGATAACGCCGCCAGTTACGATCGCCGCATCATTGTGGAAGCAGGTTTAACGGATATCCGGGAAGTGGAATGTGCGGTGTTGGGCAACGAAAATCCCCAGGCCTCAGTGATTGGCGAAATTACCTACGACAGTGACTTTTACGACTACGAAACTAAATACACCGATGGGCGCTCCCAAATGCACATCCCGGCCGATTTACCTCCGGAGGTGGTGAGTAAAATTCAGACCATGGCCATCCAGGCCTTTAAAGCCATTGACGCCGCTGGTTTGGGAAGGTTGGACTTTTTTTATCAACCGGCCACAGGGCACATTGTGATCAACGAAATTAATACCCTGCCCGGTTTTACCGCTTTTAGTATGTATCCCGAACTATGGCGAGCTTCTGGGGTAGAATTTCCTAGCTTAGTGGATCGATTATTGCAGTTGGCGGTGGCATACCATGGCCAGCCTAGTCAGTAAAAAACGGAATTTTTAACTCCCAAGCTTTATTAACAATCAATATGGCCCGTTTGTCCCAGGAATTGCAGGATTACTTTTTTAAGGAAGACCGTGGCCCAACGGTGAACCTGGCCCAGGTTTTGGCGATCGCCAAGGAGAAAATTTTTGGCATTGTCTTGGTTATTCTTTCCCTGCCCTCTGCTCTGCCTCTACCAGCCCCCGGTTACTCCACCCCCTTTGGGGTACTAATTTTTCTGGTGGCAATCCAACTTATCGCCGGTCGTCAGCAGTTATGGTTACCCCTGTCCTGGCAAAGCAAAACCATTAAAACCAGCAAAGCCCAAGGCATTGTCAAAGCCGGTGTGCCGTGGTTGAAAAGATTAGAGGCGATCGCCCACCCCCGCTTACCCTTCGTTTGCCAAAGTCGGCTGGGTCGAGTGCTCATGGGCGTTACCATTGGCTCCATGGCCATTTCCATGATGATTCCCATTCCGGGCACCAATACCCTGCCGGCCATGACTATTTTCATCACTGGTTTTGGTCTGCAGGAGGATGACGGTTTAATTACTGGGGCGGGGATGATCTTTTCCGTTTTGATTGGAGTGCTAATGGTGTCCGTGATTTATGTTTTCTTCAATGGTGGCATCACCATGATCGACATCATCAAAGACTGGCTAAAAATGCAACTGGGGGGAGCGTGAAAGGTGGGTTAGGCTTTTTCTAAAGGAGCCATGGTTAAGCCTTCCCGCCGTAGTTGTTGATGGTACAATTCCGCCTGTTCCTGGGGCCCCACCCACACCACAGCTAAACCATCGAAGTGTACTTGATTGGTCAATTCCCAAGCCCGATCGCCAGTCATGCCGGGGATATATTTAAGCAAGCAATCGGACACATGCTGGAAAGTGTTGAAATCGTCGTTCAGGACAATTACCTTAAAGTTGGGATAGGTTTTGCGGACTGTGCTAGTTAGGCGATCGGGGGTGCTGGTGGCGGCGTTGCTAATCACGACAGTAATCCGGTTGCTTGAAGACTATAGCCAAATTTTATCTTGATCCCCCAGTCAGATTCCGACAGAATTCCCCCCAATCAGCCCAGTGGGTTAACGAAAATTGAATGGCAGGCCAATCTACCAAATCCACTTTAATCATTGGTTACGGTAACACCCTGCGAGGGGACGATGGCGTGGGGCGTTACTTAGCTGAAGAAATTGCTCGGCAAAACTGGCCCCATTGTCGTGTGATTTCCACCCACCAACTGACGCCGGAATTGGCCGAGGCGATCGCCGCTGTGGAGCAGGTAATTTTTATCGACGCCCAATGGCACCAAGACCAAAGTTCACCGTTGGTGCAATGCCAACCATTGTATTTACCGCCGCCGGAGCAACTATCTGGGGAACTGGGACACCGGGGCAATCCGTTGGAGTTGATGGCCCTGGCCAAAATTCTCTACGGCGTTGAGGTGCAGGCTTGGTGGATATTGATTCCGGCCTTTACCTTTGATTATGGGGAGACCTTATCCCCCCTGACCGCCATGGCCCAAGCTGAAGCCTTAGCCAAGATCCGCCCCTTGGTACTGGGGGAAATATAAAGCCAGGGGAAACTCGGAATTGAAGAGTTAGGCTTCTACGGCCACAGCTTTAGCTTTTTTCTCTTTTTCGGGTTTTTCCGGGGTGAGCTTAATGCTCAAAAAGCGCATCACATTGTCGTTAAGACGCATATCCCGCTCAATTAAAGCAATCTGCTGGCCCTCACCGTTGAAGTTAAACAAAACATAGATGCCATCGTTGAAGCGACGGATTTGGTAGGCGAGGCGACGTTTGCCCCAGACTTTGACCGAAACCTCTTCGGCGGCGTTGTTGGTCAAAAATTCTTGGTATTTGGTAACTTCTTGGCTGACCCGTTCTTCGTTGAGGTCGGGGCGGAGAATTACCATCAGTTCGTAACTATTCACAAGCACATGACTCCTTATGGACTTTAGGGCTTAAACTCAGGCGTGGAGCAGCGACCACCATAGTCAGCATTGGCCAGTCCCCACCGGGAGAACCGTCACCACCGCTAAACCCATGGCTAGCTGACACCAAAGTTTGAGTAAAAGCAAGGATCTTTTATCATACTCGTTAGGGTGGCCGGGGAGCTAGGGGTCAATGTCACAGTTAAACCCTAACCACTAGCCTATCCTTGGACTCACATCCTGCTCCAGCTTTGACTTTAGACAAAAGTTGAGCATTGGCTGTCCCCCTAATCACTTTCTTTGACACCACTATGGTCCAACGCTACGTTCGTATCCAGGCTGACTCTGGCACCGTCCATTATGGTTTGTTCCAATTGGATCACAGTGTGATTTTGTTAAGTGCGGCACCTTGGTTGGGGGGTCAAGCCCTAGATACGGCTGTCAGTGAAGGGGATTACCACTTATTGGCTCCCTGTGAGCCTTCTAAAATTGTGGCGGTGGGGCGCAATTACCGGGCCCATGCGGCGGAATTGGGTAACGATGTGCCAACGGAACCCCTCTTGTTTTTCAAACCTCCTTCGGCGATCGCCGCTGACCAGGAAGCCATAGTTTACCCTCCCCAATCCCAACGGGTGGACTACGAAGGGGAATTGGCAGTCATTATTGGCAAACAGGTGAAAAACATTAGCGAAGAAGAAGCGGTTGGTGCCATTTGGGGCTACACCATTGCCAACGATGTTACGGCCAGGGATTTGCAACGACAGGATTCTCAATGGACGAGGGCAAAAGGCTTTGATGGTTTTTGTCCCCTGGGGCCTTGGGTGGTGCGCCACATTGATCCGGAAGCCCATCTGGAAACCACTGTTAATGATGAGGAAACTCCCCGGCAAGCCACGGCTATCAGCGATATGGTGTTTGCGCCCCCTGTGTTGGTGAGCTACATTTCCCAGGTGATGACCCTCTACCCCGGCGACGTAATTTTGACCGGCACCCCGGAAGGCATTAGTTCCTTGCAAGTGGGGGACAAAGTAGAGGTGGAAATTGAGGGCATTGGCAATTTAACCAATACCATCATTGCGCCCCCTTTACCTGACCCAGAGTTACCGGAAACGGTGGAGTTGGAAGCCGATGGCTAACTATTAACTGCCCGCCGTTCCTGTCCCTTGTTGACCGAAAATTTTTCCCTGCCCATGAGTGAACCCAACCTTAACCCCGCCTACACCCTCGACCAGGCGATCGCCAATTTGCAACAAACGGAAGATGCCAGTGCCCGTTACTATGCGGCCTGGTGGATTGGCCGTTTTCGGGCCGCCCAACCGGAAACCATTGCCGCTTTGTTAGTAGCCCTGGAAGATGAGACTGATCGCTCCCCGGACGGTGGTTATCCCCTACGACGCAATGCGGCTAAAGCCTTAGGAAAATTAGGCGATCGCCAGGTGGTGCCAGCTTTAATCAAAGCATTGGACTGTGAAGATTATTACGTGCGAGAGTCCGCGGCCCAGGCCTTGGAAGGCTTGGGGGATAACCGGGCCATAGAGCCTCTGGTGGGCAAATTAACAGGGGGACTAGAAGCGGCCCAGCTTGTGGAGGGTAAACCCCATTTAATCCAACCCTATGAAGCAATTATCGAAGCCCTAGGTGCTCTCTGTGCCATTGAATCTATTGGTTTAATTGAGCCGTTTTTAGATCATTTTTCCCCGAAAGTTCAATACGCCGCCGCCCGAGCCCTATTCCAATTAACCGGGGATAACCACTACGGTGATCTCCTCATTACCGCCCTGGGGGGAGCAGAACTACAACTACGGCGTTCCGCCATGATGGATTTAGGCGCCACTGGCTATTTATCCGGTGCCCACGCGATCGCCAAAGCCTTTGCAGAAAATAGTCTCAAGTTAATTGCCCTGCGAGACCTGTGGGCTGCCCATCAGCAAAAGCAAGAATGCTCTGAGTCCAAGGCGCTCAGTCCAGCCAGCAGAGAAATTCTAAATTTAATGGATAGTTTGCTTTAACGTTCTCCTGCCCCCCAAATTTGGGTTAGGCTGTCGATAATTTTTAGGTTAATCCGAGGGACTCTTCCAAAGAACCAATAACCACTTCCGCCACCTGCTGAATGCGGAAACGACAGGCTAGAGTCTCAGTGGAGTTGAAACTGCCATTTTCCCAAAATTTATTACTGCCAGCACCGCCGCCACATAGGCCGAAATAGTCACAGGTTTGGCGACATTTTTCTACCCCCTCGGTCATGTCATGGTAGATGCACTGAAATTTTTCCGTTTGACAGACAGATTCAAAGGAATCCGTTAACACATTCCCAAAAATAAAATCACCGTACTGGGGCGTTTTAATGGCCAATAATTCTGGATCAAAGGTGGAAAAATTGCCCTGGTGGTCAATGCTGACAATGGCAAAGGGACGATTCATATCCGTATGATCGAGGCGGTCTTCAGTGTAAATTAGGTTACATAAACATTCAAATTCCCGCACCCGAAACTCTGGCTCGCTAGAGCTGGTCAATTGCCAAAATCTTTCCAAAAATTGTCTATATCTTTGCAAAGTCCCCTCTTTATTAAGGGAAGATTCCGTATTAATGCCTTCCGTTTCTTCCATATTAAACCCCACATCTAGTAGATTATGATCCCGGAAAAAATGGAAAATTTCGTCAGGATAATCTAAGGACTCCTCCGTTAAAACGGCAATGACACTATGGCAAATATCGTTTTTTTGTAACCATTCAATGCCCCGCATGGTGGCGGCATGACTACCCCGCCCCGTTCTGGTTTTACGGTGTTTATCGTGGAGGAAAGCGGGACCGTCGAGGCTAATGCCCACATGGACAGGATATTGTTTAAACAAGTCACACCAAGCTTGATTGATTAAAATGCCATTACTTTGAAAAGAGTGGTCAAACCACAACTGGTGGTGATTATATTTTTCGCCGTAGGCCTCAATCTGGGCAAAGGCTTGGCGGTAAAATTCTAGTCCAGCGGCCAATGGTTCCCCTGCATGCCAACAAAGACTAAAGTTACTAGTGGTGAATGGGCTGGCAAAAATTGCCTGCATAATTGGCTCCAGCAGTTCCAAGGGCAGATGGTTTTTTAAATGGCGATCGGGTAGGTAACAGTAATCGCAATCTAAATTGCAGTAGGAAGTGGGTTGAATAATAACTAAAGTAGTGGGACCAAATTTAGTTATATC
>NZ_JADEWJ010000009.1:0-31409 GCF_015207725.1 Synechocystis sp. LEGE 06083 | reverse complement strand
AGGAAATCATGGCACTCCCTTTCCTATCCTTAAGCCACACAGTAGTTAGTAGTACACCATGAAATCCCTACTCCACAAACGTTTCAGCTACATGTGAAGGTTTTTACACGTATCTCGGCATGGGGTCTATCCCCTAGGGCAACACTGGTTAACCCTCCCTCTTTCCCAACGGCGATCAGGGCCACCACTTCCACCGGTTCCACTGCGGGGGTTTCCGGCTTGGTGAGGGACTGGACTAGGCGACGGCTTCGAGCTTTTTTAAATCTTCCACTTCCCTGGCCAAATTGGAGATCGCCGTCTCAAACTCAGACCGGCCAATAGCACCGGGGATGGATTCACCCAAGGCAGATCGGCAAGCGTTTCTAATCCAGTCCTGGACACCGATGCCATTAGCCTCGGCCGCCGCTTTGATTTTGTCCACCAGAACGTCATCCATGCGGACGTTAACCTGCTTATTGCCGTATGCAGAAATACTCACGGGTATCACCTGTTATTTATTGCTAGCTTCTACATCCTAACCTTTTTCTATCTACTGATACCGATTGATAGTATTACCTGATACCATGCGCTAGTTTTGCGACAAAAGTTTAATCGTTGTCCTGTTGCTATCATGTGAAACCATGCGATATACTTGTTGCATAAAGCAAGGGAGAGGCAACCATTAGAAGCCCCCCAAGCCCCCGCTGCCAAAGATGCGGTAGCCCAATGGGAAAAAGCTAAGGTGATCGCCGCCGCCGCTCTGAGCAAATATCAACTGCTCTAGTTTCCGTAGCCCTGGGCAGGGCGTAAAACTACCCACTGGATACATTTACCGGGGCATCCCTTCACCGCCTGATCGTCACACCTACGGAGTTAATCAAAATGGAAAATCTAGCTTGTATCGTTTTAATCAAAGAGGAAGCCACCAAGACGGCGATCGGTACCACTGCCCCTGCTACTAACCTTTCCACTCTGGGAGTCCGTGCCCTGTACAAATTGGCCAGTCAAGCGGGGGTGAAAAAAGTTAAGTCCATGACCAAATCCCAATTAATTCAAGCCCTAGGAGGATTGGAACCTGCCACCATGGCCACAGCCTAGGGCTACCAGGGGGGGATAACATTCTCCCCACCAAAAAACTGTTACCCAAAAAAATGGGGGATTATCCCCCCGCTCTAACATCTAAAGGAAATTTAATCACATGAACACCATCGAAGCCCCCGCCGGATTTACTGCTACTGAATTGGCCTCTCATAACTGGATTGCCAGCTTGCCCCCATCCAAAAAAATCAAACTTGCTCAATTGCTACTACTTGGAAATCAACATGAAATTATTTCCATTAATCCGAGATCTTGATCGAACGGCGATCGCCACTTTCCACCTCCCCAGGGGGATTAATCACTAACTACCGAGGAAATTGCCCCCATGGAAAATACCACCCTGATCAACTTGCCAGAACAGATCGCCGCTGAACTCTGGACAAAAGTTGACCAAGCCTATGGCATTGTTCACCTGGCCAAGGATGCTACTCAATGCCACCTTGACGGGGAAACAGAATCAGCAATAGGTTCCAGCTTGGAAGCTGCTTTAACCCTTCTGGCTGATGCGCGTTCCTTGATTGATAATTGCCGCCATTATTGCTAACGGCGATCAGCACCCACTTCTGAAAGTCCAAGATTATTTATTGCGCCGCCATGGAATCCGCTAAGCAACTAACTCAATTAATTCATGATTACCGTACTAATGCCATCATCGGGGGTTTCCCTGGTGATGATGTTATCGGTAAGCAAATCGAAGCCGACACCTTAAGCGACCCTGATGCCCCACAGTTAGCCAAATTTCTTTGTTCAATGGGTGGTAAAGGCGGGGCCGGTATTGCGGCCATGGCTCGGGTTTGGGAATACCAAGACCAAATAGTAGCCTATCAAAAGGCTAACAATATCAGCTCTGTTTTATGGGATGAACTTGACTGGAAGGGGGAAAAGGTACGCTTCCCCATTACCCATTCTGACCTCCAACTAATGCCCCAAGACCGAGCGGTGTTAAGCCGGTGGAAATGGCATACAGCAGAGAAATTTTTAGAATTTGTCACCTGCCACCATTTGCACGGGGATTTATATCGGATTGATTACGAGGAGGAAGGGGAAGTAGAAGTTCCTGTGACTCTGGCTGATATTCGCATTGATGTCAGACATTTTGACCATGCCATGTTAAGCGGCGGGCGGGAAACCCCAGTTTATTTAGCCCGTGAAACCGGCACCTCTGACCGGCTAACCGTTAGCAAAGAAATTTGCTACCACCTAACTGAGTTCTCGCTTTGGCTTGATGAATTCCCCAGTGATTATGAACCAGAGCCAGACGGGTTACATTTTGCCGTAAAAATCCGCCGCTATTCTTAAACCGGCGAGCGCCACCCCCTCCCAGAAATGTCCCAAAAGCATAGAGGGAGGGCGGTAGACACCTAACCAGTACAATGATGTACTGGTTGACCCAGGGTCTCGAATCATTAACTGTCCGAAGGTATTTCCGAATGCGGTGGAGTCAGAATCTGCCCTTAGTTCTCGAAGGTTTAAGCCTGGTGATTGGGTGGTGGAACCTGACAGACCCGATCGCCTGATGAAGTTAGCTTCGATTGACGATGACGGGGAATGGTGCCGGTTACACAAGCCAGATTGCCACCGCCCTGGATTCATTGGGGAACTTGGCTATCTGCCGGAACTGCTACCCGCCCCGCCCGGTTTGATTGCTGAATTTTTCCCCAACGGCACCGGTTTAGATGAAGAATATTCAAGCTCTGAGTTGGTTTCAAAATACATCTGAAGACTAACCCTAAACCATACGGGAAAAAGATTACACGGATTACATGTCCATCTCGATGTGGATTATTAAAAACGTATGAACTGTGTCAACTTGACGTAAAAGTTGCCGACGTTTTAGTTTTTCCATCCCTAACTTCATAGAGTGGAACGGCGATTACCTTTTGTCGATAACCTAGAGCAGTAAATTTTCTGGGTGTTATTTCTGGTTATCTGGTAAACCAAATTTCTGGGTTAATGCCTCCACAATGACAGATGTCATCGTTATATCTGACCGCTTTGCTTCCGCCGCCCAATGTTGACGGAGTGACTTTGGCACTTTTACGCAGAGATTAACTTCTGGCTCACTGGGTTTTTGTCCATGTGGTTTTACAGATTGTTCTTTGTCCCAGACAGTATAGGAATCATCTTGAATCTGGTTTTCCTCTTTTCTGGCTTTCTGAATAATCTCGCCAAATTTACCGGACATTGAGGGCCTCCTTTATTTCTTTACCGAGTTGTTTCTAGTCTTGCCATGCGCTTCGCAAACGAGAATCACTTAGGTCTCGAATGGGTTTGCCTTCAAGGGCCGCTTTTTGATAACCCACCGTGCGGCGGATAATGGTTTTAAAAACCGGAATTTCCCCCTCCTGTAAATCCTGCTTCATTATTTCTCCGTCTCTATTAGGGGGCGGTAGAGCAATGGTGATTAAGGCTCGATAGTTGGCTTCCCCTATATCCTGGGCTGTTTCTAACATGGGTTGGAGGCTTAGAATATCAGGGGCGGTAGGTAGCACCAGTAAATCACAGCCTTTGGCTAATTCTTTGAGGTCATCGGAGTTGGGTCGGGCAGGGGTATCAATAACAATAAATTCAGCGCCAGAGATTTGCTTCATGGCTTGGCGCTCATCAGCAACAACAAAAGGTAGATTCCCTCTTTCTGCCCAGTTCAATGAGGTGCGATTGGGATCGCCGTCCACTAATACAGTCTGATAGAACTCGCTGAAATAGGTTGCAAGGTGAATTGCTGTTGTACTTTTGCCTACTCCGCCTTTGTAGCCAGTGATGGTGATGATTTTCATCTGGTTTTATGGCTTGGATTCTGGTTGTCCTTAAATCTGGTTTTGCAGATGGCTGGTTTTCTGGACGACCTAGAGCAATACCAAGTTCCTCAAAAGTTTTTGAGTGAATCTTTTTTGTGTCTTGGTCACTGATCGCCATTTGAAGATTCTGGTTTGCTGGCTTACCAGAAATCAGGATTTTTTAAGATGGTGTTGATTACACTTCGGTACAAGTCCATACTTTATCTAATGTATCTTTCCTGAAGTATGGAAAAGAAGTCTCTCTCAGAAAGGGATATTTGCACCAAGTTCATTACGCCCGCCTTGGAAAAAGCCGGCTGGAATATTCAAACGCAGATCAGAGAAGAGTTTTCCCTTACCGATGGCCGAATTATTGTACGAGGGCATCTCCACACCAGAGGAAAAAATAAGCGGGCAGATTACGTTCTGTTTTATAAGCCCAACATCCCGATCGCCGTTTTAGAAGCCAAGGATAATAACCATACGGTGGGGGACGGAATGCAACAGGCATTGGGTTATGCCGAAATGCTGGATGTGCCGTTTGTATTTAGCTCCAACGGCGATCGCCTCCTGTTCCATAACAAAATCAATACCGATGGGGTAATTGAGAGAGAACTGGAATTTGAGGCAATGCCCTCCCCAGATACTCTCTGGCAATGGTGGTCAGACCATTGTGGACTAAGCGAAGACCAAACCAAAATTATTACCCAGGATTATTACAGTGATGGTAGTGGGAAAACCCCTCGGTACTACCAAGTTTTAGCCATCAATAAAACCATTGAGGCGATCGCCAAAGGACAGAATCGGATTCTATTGGTGATGGCGACAGGTACAGGCAAAACCTTCACTGCATTCCAGATTATTTGGCGGTTATGGAAGTCTAAAACCAAAAAGCGGATTCTCTTTTTAGCGGATCGGAACATCTTGGTGGATCAGACCATGACCAACGACTTCAAGCCCTTTGGGTCGGCCATGACTAAAATTAAAAAGCGGCAAGCAGATAAGTCCTATGAAATTTATCTTTGTCTCTATCAAGCTGTCACCGGTAACGAGGAAGAGAGAAATATTTATAAACAATTTAGTCCGGGCTTTTTTGACCTGATTGTTATTGATGAATGTCACCGGGGCAGTGCCGCTGAAGATTCCGCATGGCGCAGTATTTTAGACTATTTTTCCAGTGCCACCCAAATTGGCTTAACTGCGACTCCCAAAGAAACAAAAATCATTTCTAATATCCATTATTTTGGTGAGCCGATTTATACCTATTCCCTGCGACAAGGGATTAATGATGGCTTCTTAGCACCCTATAAAGTGATCCGTATTGACATTGACAAAGATGTGTCTGGTTGGCGACCCACTAAGGGAATGAAGGACAAGTACGGACAGGAAATTGAAGATCGAGTTTACAATCAGCGGGACTTTGAGAAAGTTTTAATTTTAAATAAGCGGACGGAATTAGTTGCTGCCAAAATTACCGAATACCTAAAAGCCACCAATCGTTTTGATAAAGTAATTGTTTTTTGTGAAAATATTGACCATGCGGAAAGGATGCGGCAAGCCCTCGCCAATGCCAATAGTGATTTAGTGGCAGAAAATCATAAATATGTGATGCGAATTACTGGAGATAACAAAGAAGGAAAAGCGGAATTAGATAATTTTATTTTCCCCGAAAGTGTTTACCCTGTCATTGCCACTACATCTAAGTTAATGACCACGGGTGTGGATGCTAAAACTTGTAAGTTAATTGTGCTGGATCAACGCATTCAGTCGATGACGGAGTTCAAGCAAATTATTGGGCGGGGAACTCGCATTGATGAGGATTACGACAAATTGTCGTTTACGATCATGGACTTCAAACAAGCCACAAAATTATTTGCTGACCCAGACTTTGATGGTGATCCGGTACAAGTCTATGAACCCGGCAAGGATGACCCCATCGTGCCACCAGAGGTTACTGAAGATGAGGAAAAACAGAATCAAGAAACAGAAGATAACGACGAAATTCCGCCTGATGATGAAGGGGAAGATACAGGTGGTGGTGGGACTCCTCCTGAGCCAAAGTTTAAGTATGTAGTCGATAACGTCAAAGTCAGTGTGGCTTCAGAGCGGGTGCAATAT
The DNA here is from genome assembly GCF_015207725.1 of Synechocystis sp. LEGE 06083. Classification (NCBI taxonomy): domain Bacteria; kingdom Bacillati; phylum Cyanobacteriota; class Cyanophyceae; order Synechococcales; family Merismopediaceae; genus Synechocystis; species Synechocystis sp. LEGE 06083. Next base: position 25,437 of record NZ_JADEWJ010000009.1, on the reverse strand, counting down.
TACGACGTGGAAGGGAAGTTAATCACGGAATCCCTCAAGGATTACACCCGTAATACCCTGAGCAAAGATTATCAATCCTTGGATGAGTTTCTGCGACGTTGGGGTGAGGCGGATAGGAAACAGGCCATCATTGAGGAATTGGCAAAAGAGGGGGTCTTTTTTGAAGCCCTAGCTGAGGAGGTAGGCAAGGATTATGACCCGTTTGATTTAATCTGCCATGTGGTCTGGGATGAACCCCCTCTAACTCGTCAGGAAAGGGCAAGGGAGGTCAAGAAACGCAATTACTTTACCAAGTATGGAGAACAGGCCCGACGGGTGTTAGAGGCGTTACTGGATAAGTATGCCGATGAGGGCATTGAGGCGGTGGAGGAACCACAAATTCTCAACATTACCCCATTTACAGAAATGGGAACTGCCATGGAGTTAGTCAAAGCTTTTGGGGGTATGAAAGGCTATCAACAAGCCGTACAGGATTTGGAAAGGGAGCTTTACAGCGCATAATCAATAAACTTTCCTACTGATCTTTTTTTATCGACAGCAACACTCTATGGCAATTGGCAATCTGGTTAAAAGCATTCAAGACATCATGCGGAAGGATACGGGGGTTGATGGGGATGCCCAGCGTATTAGCCAGTTGACTTGGTTGTTATTTCTGAAAATCTTTGATGATAAGGAGCAGGAGTGGGAATTTTTAGTGCCGGGTTATCAGTCCCCCCTGGCGGTAAAGTACCGCTGGTCAAGCTGGGCCAAAAATCAAGAGGGCATGACCGGGGAGGAGTTGGTCGAGTTTGTCAATAACGATCTATTTCCTACTTTAAAAGGATTAGCGACGGCGGCGGGGGTATCCAATCAGGGCAAGGTAATTGGCTCAGTGTTTGAAGATGCCTACAACTATATGAAGTCGGGGACGTTGTTGCGACAAGTGATTAACGTTATTGAGGAGGATGTGGATTTCAATTCCTCGGAAGATCGCCATTTGTTTAACGATATTTACGAGAAAATTCTGGCGGATCTGCAATCGGCGGGCAATGCAGGGGAATACTACACCCCTAGGGCAGTTACCCAATTTATGGTGGATATTCTCAACCCCCAATTGGGAGAATCGTTACTTGATCCAGCCTGTGGAACTGGGGGCTTTTTGACCTGCGCGATCGAGTATTTACGGCAACAGGTGAAGACCGCCGACGATAGCAACCTGTTGCAGGCGACAGTGCATGGCATTGAGAAAAAGCCGTTACCCCACATGCTGGCCATGACCAATATGATGTTGCACGGGATTGATGTGCCCACCAATATCCGCCATGACAATACCTTGGCCAAGCCATTACGAGATTACAAGCCAGCAGAACGAGTAGATCTCATCATCACAAATCCACCCTTTGGGGGTATGGAAGAAGATGGCATTGAGGAAAATTTTCCAACTAAGTACCGCACCAGGGAAACGGCAGATTTATTTATGGGTTTGATCATGCACCTGCTCAAAAATGAGGGGGGACGGGCCGGAGTTGTTTTGCCGGATGGTTTTTTATTTGGGGAAGGGGTAAAAACAACCCTGAAACAGGAGTTGTTAGCGGGGTTTAATCTCCACACCATTGTCCGTTTACCGAAGGGAGTATTTAGTCCCTACACCAGCATTTCCACCAATATTTTGTTTTTTGAGAAGGGAACGCCAACGGAAACTGTTTGGTTTTTTGAGCATCCCTACCCACCGGGCTATAAGTCCTACTCTCGCTCAAAGCCACTAACGATTCAGGAATTTGATCAGGAAAAGGCTTGGTGGAATAACCGAGAGCAAAATGAGTATGCTTGGCCGGTATCGGTGCAGGAAATCATTAACCGTAATTACAATTTAGATTGCAAAAATCCCCATCAAGAAACTATTGATCATGGCGATCCAGCGGATTTGATGGCAGAATTTTTGGAAATTTCCCAACAGGTTGAGGAGATTCAAGGATTGTTGAAATCGGAATTAGTGCAGGCGTTGGGTTAATCTGATATAATTATCTTTTGTATAATTGCAGGGGATAAGATGGAAGTTGAGTTAAGGAAATGGGGCAATAGTCTAGGGCTACGGATTCCCCATAAGTTGGCCGTCAGTTGGGAATTAAATGACCAGACAGTGGTGGATTTGGTGGAGACAGAGCAGGGGTTAATGATTCAGAAAAAGCCATCTCCCCCCAATCTGACATCGTTGTTGGCCTCTATTCCCCCGGATTTTACCTATCCTGATGATGTGGTGGATTTTGTGGCTAGTGCTCCCCAAGGGCAAGAGGTATTATGAGCGATCAGTCTTTTCCAGAGCGGGGAACGGTCATTCGCCTGAATTTGAACCCCACAGAGGGACGGGAACAACAGGGGGAAGCCAGACCCTGTTTAGTGTTGAGTCATACAGCTTTTAATCAGGCGCGTAATGGCTTGGTGATCGTTTCTCCGATTACCAGTACTCTGAAGCCAGAAATTCAGACATTAATCCCGATTCCTGCCGATTATCGGATTAAGGGGTCTGTGATCGCTGAACAGGTGCGAACGGTGGATTTAAGTTTACGTTGGTGGCGCGATACGGGGGAGATTATGGCGGCTTCTTTTGTGGATCAGGTTGTCAGTGTTCTTAAGTTGATTGTTGATTAACTAGCAAAGATTTATAGATTTTTTGATGTGTTTTTCTAAATTCAATTAAGAGGTAAAAATGATTACTCGTGAAGCGGTACTTGACTCTTTAAACATCCATCGTTCTGAATTGGAAAGAATGGGGGTTAAATCTTTACGTCTTTTTGGTTCAGTGGCAAGAAATGAGGCAACGGAAAAAAGTGACCTTGATTTCTTAGTAGATTTTTTTGAAACACCTTCTTTGTTTGAATTGCTCAAGGTGCAACACTTTTTGGAAGATTTATTTCAATGCAAGGTTGATCTAGGAATGGAACAATCTTTGCGAGAACATTTAAGAAATCCAGTTTTAGAGGATGTCATTTGTGCCTTTTAGAAATTATGAACTAAAGCTATGATGAAATCAGGAATTGCCTAAAATTAATAACCTATTTTATGATTACTCCTAATTTTCCAATATTTCAAAATCTGCCAAAGTCTTTACCGCTCAATGGTACTGTCTAAAAGAACAATTAATCTTAATCAAGGAGTGAAAGCCATGTTAACGTTTGAAAAACTGTTAGATAACATAGAAGATTTACCGATTGATCAGCAAGAATTATTAATGAATATTGTCTCCCATCGGTTAGCTGACAAACGTCGCCAGCAATTAGCCCAAGAGTGTCAAGAAGGTTTAGTAGAGTTTCGTTCAGGTCAATTAAAACCCATGACGGCAGAGGAGGCAATCGCCGATTTACATAATTTTTTAGCAGAGCCAGAATGAAACGAAAAATTGTTATCACATCTCGCTTTAAGCGGTCATTGCGGAAATTTGTTAAGGGAAATCAGCGCCTAGAACGACAAATTGAAGAATCATTATCAGTAATGGCTAATGATGTTTATGCTCCAAATTTAGCTACCCATCGTTTAAAAGGTAATTTAGAGGGTTTTAAGGCTTGTTCTTGTGGCTATGATTGCCGTATTATTTTTACGATTGAAATTGACATGGATACCGGACAAGAATTAATTGTTTTGTTAAATGTTGGTTCCCATGATGATGTTTATTAATTTTCAAACTTTCTAATGATTTTTACTGCTGATGTTTTACTAGATAGGTATTTTGAAACGGCTTTTTCTGCCCCCGATGGCATTAAGCGATTACGGGAATTGATTCTCACTTTGGCGATGCAGGGGAAGTTAGTGCCCCAAGATCCCAGTGATCAACCAGCAAGGGAGTTATTAAAGGAAATTGAGGCGGAAAAGCAGAAGTTAATCAAGGCGGGAAAGATAAAAAAGCAAAAGCTCTTACCAAAAATTACAGCAGATGAAATTCCTTATGATTTGCCGGAGAATTGGGAATGGGTAAAAATCAGGAATATCTGTCACGATTGGGGACAGAAAAAACCAGATAGAAACTTCACATATATTGACGTTGGAATTATTGATAATAAAAATGGCTTAATCAGTGATTCAATTCAAATTTTAGAAGCTAAAGATGCTCCTTCCCGGGCTAGGAAAATAGTCAAAAAAGGTACTGTTATTTATTCTACTGTCAGACCTTATCTTTTAAATATAGCGATAGTTGAACAAGATTATAAAGATGAGCCTATAGCAAGTACAGCCTTTGCAATTCTTCATCCATATTCAAAAATTTATAACCGTTTCATTTACTATATTTTAAAATCTCCATATTTTATAGAATTTGTTGAAGATCAGATGAAAGGCGTTGCTTATCCTGCTATAAATGATGGCAACTTTTTTGAAGGGTTATTTCCCCTTCCACCATTGGCCGAACAAAAGCGCATTGTCGAAAAGTGCGATCGCCTGATGGCCCAATGTGACAAATTAGAGCAACTCCAGCGAGAACGGGAACAAAAACGCATCCTGATTCATACAGCGGCACGGGAAAAACTGTTAAAAGCATCGGATCAGGAAACCTTTAGCCAGGCTTGGGATTTTATCAAGGAAAACTTTGGCGACTTGTATGCCGTTAAGGAAAACGTCACTAGCCTCCGCCAAGCCATTTTGCAATTAGCAGTAATGGGTAAACTCGTCCCCCAAGATCCTGGCGATCAGCCTGCTAATGAATTATTAAAGGAAATTGAAGCGGAAAAACAACGATTAATTAAAGAGGGCAAAATTAAAAAGCAAAAGCCCTTACCTGATATTACAGCCGATGAAATTCCCTATGATTTACCTAATAGTTGGTCTTGGTCAAGACTTGAGGATATTGTTGATATTATCACTGGTATTTCAAAAGGTAAAAAATATCAAGATCAAGTCATGAAAGAGTTTCCATATTTGAGGGTTGCCAATGTACAAAGAGGCTATCTTGATCTAAAAATCATGAAATACTTACCAATACCAATTAATGATTTTTCTAGATATGAAGTTTTACCAAATGATTTATTAATTACTGAAGGAGGAGATTGGGATAAAGTTGGTCGTACAGCTATCTGGAATGGCGAAGTATCCTCTTGTATTCATCAAAACCATGTTTTTAAGGCTAGGAGATTCTTACAAAAACAAAATATTTTCTGGTTGCAGCTTTATCTGAACTCTCTACCAGCTAGAACTTATTTTGCAAGCGCTTCCAAACAAACAACAAATTTGGCATCAATTAATAAAACTCAATTGAGAAGTTGCCCTATTCCCCTTCCTCCATTTCCCGAACAAAATCGCATCGTCGCCAAAGTGGACGCATTAACGGCCCTGTGCGATCGCCTTGAAAACCAAATTGACCAAAAGACCTCAAAACAAACCCAGTTGTTAGAGTCAGTGATGGCAGGAGTGTGATTCCATGTATCAACTATTTTGACTCTCATTGTTACCCTTGACTGGCGGATATATTTTTTTTGCTGTTCAACAAAGCCGGGGCTAAAAAACGGATTGGCTTTACTACCAAATTTGCGATGCTTCCACCCCCTACTGATGTCTGGATTGTATACGCCAACTTCCTAGGGCGATCGCCATCCTGGGGTATCTCACGATTTATTGAATAGGAAACGGCAGGAAAAATTAGACCAACCCTGCTACCATTGCCCAGTTATGCCCGCAACATTGTCGCCTAATTTCCTTCCCCTAGTGAAGGGGGCATAGAAAAGGTACTGTCCAGGAATAAAAAAGTAATGCGGTATAAATATTGCCCGGTACTTCTAGGTGTAGAAATTTTTATAGGCGTTGCCGCCGCCAAAAGCTTGGTAGAGGATGGTGAAATCTAGTGGTTTACTTGAACTCGCTGGGTTTCCGATCAACCCGGTTAAAAAATTCAAGAAATAAAGGGCTGTTCTCGATAAAGGCGAGGCTGTGGTTTTGAAAAGAATCTTTTAATTCCGGTACTTTCAGCGATAGGACACTTACCACGATCTCTATTTTGGGTTTTTTTTTTGCACTAACATTTGTAGTTCAAATTGGGGTCTATCAAACTTTAGTACTCTGCGCTAATTTCCCTGTAGATAAAAAAACGACACCTCTTTACTGTGTCAACTTGACCAAAAAGTCGCAAACATTTTTCCCGTGTCACAGTTTGCTATGGCGATCGCCATAGGTTGTCCGATTTACGGAGAGCAACGGCGAGGAAATTAGGCAACATCGCTTAGGGATTTTGGAAGATGCTAAATAAATTAGCCGCCCCTGCAAACAGGGAGAGTATCACAACAACGAGTATTCCCTGGTTAATGAACTCCTGATTCTCCAAACCCTTGCCAATGCCCGAAACTTTTTCGTCTAGGGTGTTGATTTGCCCTGACAATTTTTCGTCAGTGGATTTGATGTCTCCCTTGATTTCTGCCTGGGAGACTTTCAACCCATTAAGGGCTTCATCTGTTTTAGCCTGATTGGAGTCTATTTTTTGCTCCATACGGTCTAATCGGGCATCAATTTTTTCCAGAATTTTGCCTAAATCTGTTTCAATGGTTGGCATTTAATTTTCCTCTTAGTTGACTGGATACCATAGCCTTGATTTTTTGTTGTATCTTCATGGTGGAATAGCCCTGATCGCCGGGTGGGTTTCCTTGGTTTTTCCATGGCGGTTGCCCCAGCTTTTGACTGTATTGGCTGATATGCCTAGTTTGTCGCCTAGTTCTGGCCCACTCAGTCCCTTTCATTCCCACCGGCGATCGGGGCCACCGGGGCAATTACCAGCGTTTGGGGGGAGTTATCGGCCAGGTTATGGACAATATCTAAAACTTCCACTGGTTCCATTGCGGGGGTTTCTGTCTTGGTGGGGGACTGGGCTAGGCGACGGCTTCGAGCTTTTTTAATTTGATTAATTCCCCCTCCAACTCGCCAAACTTAGCCGATGTCCTGGCCTCCATATTGGCGATCGCCGGAGAGATCCAGCAATGACAACAAAAATTCATCGGCACTTTGAGCTACTACATTAAATTTCTCTAGGGATTTTTTTGGGAAATGCTTGAGATTATCCGTCACTATGATCTCAGCTTTCCCCACCAATGCCGCTGCTAAAACATGGCGATCTCCCTCATCATTGTCCATGCAGGGAAGCAAATCATCCGTCATATCGATCAAAGCTTCAGGAAAAGCCAGATTCATTACCTGATTTAACCTATCTGCCTGAATCCTATTCATACGACCATCTTTAACGAGATTACGGAAACCCCAGCCAATATTTCTTCAGTCGAGCGCACCTGATACAAACCCGCTTCGGTGGCGCAAAGCAGAGTATCCCTGAGATACATTGGATATAAGACACAAGAATCCAGCACCACAGGCAAAGCAATCATCAAAAATCCTAAACCGCCTCAGTCTGATAAAAACCGAGTTCCTGACTGGTGGTAATTAATTCTGTTAAAGCAGTCTGGCGATCGCCATCCCGTTTTTGTCGATAATCAAGGACATCTTCTGCTTTTATTCTGCGATGGGAACCAATTTTCGTAAAAGGAATTTTATTCTGATCCAAAAGTTTGTAGAGATAGGGGCGGGAAATATTCAGTAAATTCGCCGCTTCTTGGGTGGTTAGATAATGCTCCTGGGGAATAAGTGTTACCCTTTTTCCCTGGGCCAATAGGGGGGTAACTTGTCTTAAAACCTGATAGAGAGATTCCGGCAGATACATTTCTTCCCCATCCATGCCAACCAATTTTGGGTAGGCCTGTTCGAGTAGCTTTGTTAAACGCAGTAAATCACCAGAGTTTAACTCAGAGTCAAAGACAGGGCTATTCACTGGAGCATTAACAGACATAATTGATCACCAGGCTAACTGTAATAAGTGTAACATTATTAAATTAAGGATAGTGATTGCCAGTTATCCTATAGTAATTGAGGCGATCGCCGAATTATTCAGTCCATAACAGCCCTATTTTTCTTCGGGTAGAATTACCCCAAAACTTTGACAGATAGCTATTTAAGGGCATTTTCCATGGTGTCAAATGTACCCAAATAATAGTTGATTCTCAAATAGGTGACTCTTGTACTACTGAGAGAGTTCAATTTGAGCTTGGGCTTGGAGATGGCGGAGTGTCGATTCAGTTTTGAGAAAATGGGAATGAAAACCATTGGTTAATTTGACGGGCACGGGCTACTCAATTTCAGAATGAGATTGTTGATAAAGCTTGCTCCTTCTCCTGTTCAGAAACCTCCAGATAGTGGGACAACACATTCAAATTCTTGTGGCCACTAATTTTCTGAATAACCCTCAAATTAATTCCTTTACGACACATCATAGTTAACGCAGTCCGCCGAAAAGAATGGGTAGATACCCCCCTAACCCCAATCAAATCTGTAGCGGTTTTCAAAATTTTGTGGGCCATGGAAGGATGGAGATGCGACCCAACTCGTTTACCCCTAAATACATAGGACGATGGAAACCTAACGGATTGTTGAGCTTGCCGATATTCATCAAACAAAACTTGCAACGCCGGAGTAATGGCCACAGTCCGACTAGATTTAGTTTTGGTTTTTTCAATACGAAAGGTCATGGCATCGGTGGTGACATCATCCCAAGCCAGAGAACAAGCTTCGCCAATACGGCAACCCGTATAAAGACAGATGCCAAATAATAGGCGATCGCGGGAAGTCAGTAATCCAACCGTGAAAAGGTCATGCAATTCCTGCTCCGTTAATACTTTTGCTTGCCCCTGGCGGTTAATTTTCATTCAATAAAATACCAAAAATATTGAATAGCTCCCACAACCCTAAGTTTATCGTGGAATTTTTCAGATTACTCCTCGCCCAACACAGCTTATTACTAATCTTTATCAGTTGATAAATTAGGAAAATTACTAATATTCCTAAAATTGCCCCGTACAGTGTTTTACGAAAGGAGATGATGGATAAATATCTGGAAACCAAAATATCGGGGTTAAAGACGATTCTCAAGGGCGCATTTTGTACTATATTCCTATTATTTTCATTAAACCCTTGGATTTACATAGCCCAAACAAGCAATGGAACATAGAGCATCGAAGTGGGCACGCAGTGTGCCTTAGGCATCTCAAGCGGAAGTCACCAGGACAGTGGCGAACTCGGTTTGAAAATTAGAGTTTTCAAGGCGATCAATCCAAAATTCCATTTTCCGGAAAATGGAATCCATTATCTGGAAACCGTTTTCTTGATTATGGTTTCCGGTTTCCGTATAATGTCTGTAAGTTTTGAGGTTACTGCTTTATGGTTTGTAATTTAGCGGTTTTCAATATGAAGGGGGGAGTGGGAAAGTCCACTACTGCGTATAATTTGGCAGCAGGTCTGGTCAAATTTCATCAGCAAAAGGTTTTAATTGTTGATATTGATCCTCAAGGCAATGCTTCGGCGGCTCTAGGAATTTCTATTTGGGAACTAGAGGCTCAGCTTAAAGATGTACTTCAGCGTCAGATTGCAATTAAAGAGATCATTGTTTCTACTGCGTCAGGGGTAGATGTGGTTCCTTCCAATATTTTATTGGCGGAACAAGAAATTCCCATCGCAGGTTTACCCGGTCGGGAGCTTCTCCTACGAAAAGCTTTGGGTTCCATCCAGAAAGCATACGATTTTATTATCATTGACTGTCCTCCAAATGTGGGAGTTTTCGCCGTCAACGCATTGATGGCCGCTCAAAAGGTTGTTATTCCCGTGGATATGAGTTATCTCGGTTTATTGGGGATTCAGGGAATTGAACGAGCCTTAACATTAGTGCGAGACCACCTTGATCATCCAATCGCTGTTGCTGGAGCATTAGCAACTCGTTACGACAAACGCAATAATCTCAGCCGAGAAGTTCTGGCTTCACTACAAGAGCATTTTGGCGATCTGATGTTTAAAACATTGATTCCTGAAACGGTCAAATTGCGGGAAGCCCCCAGCTATGGGCAATCCATTTTCGACTATGACAGCAATAGTAATGGTGCCATTGCTTATCAGGCGTTAGTTAAAGAGGTAATTGCACGATGAATGTAAAAAGAAAGTCTGGATTAGGCAATAATCCCTTGGCTTCTGCTCCTACCGCGAAGGGAATTTTCCATAAAACAGAAACTGGAAACCAGAATCCAGAAAATGAAACTATCTCAAGCATTGCACAGATACAACCCGACACCCTCCAAACAATTCCCCCCAAAACACCAGAAACTGGAAACCAGAATCCAGAAAATGGATTCCTGCAAGCTAGTCGTGAGCTAGATAAGATTACGTTGCGAATCCCAATTGAGTTAAACGATTGGTTAGATAGTTTGCTCAAACAGGGAAAACGTAAGCATGGACAAAAAATACCTAAAGAAATTTGGGTTCAGGCAGCGTTAGAATTGTTACGGTCAATGCCTGTAGATTGGGCGGAAGTACAAGATCTTGAGCAAATGCGTGAAAAACTCAAGATTCTGGAAAATGGAATCCAGAAACCATAATCAAGATTTCAAGATTTATGGTGTAATTTGAGGGGCGATCGCCAAATTAGCTTTTGATGTTATTCCCCAAGATCCAACTCGTAATGAATATCGACAGGGAAGCACCCTTGGGGATGATTATAAGCACTGGTTTAGGGCTAAATTTTTTCAGCAGTACCGATTATTTTTTCGCTACCACCAAGAAAGTAAGATAATTCTCCTGGGTTGGGTTAATGATGAAAACTCTAAACGAGCCTATGACAGTAGCACAGATGCCTATAAACTCTTCAGAAAAATGTTGGAGAGTGGTCATCCCCCTGATAATTGGAATGATTTGCTGGTAGAGGCTAAAAGTTCAATTGAACGTTTACAGAAAGTTGCTGAAACTGAACTTTAATTTTCTCGCTGCTTGATCCGGCGATCGCCGATGCCAAACATTTAATGAACTAATCCCCAAATTGAGGGAGTATCGAGATGGTACTCCCTTGTTTGTTTGGTCATGGATGGTGGCGATCGTTCTTTATCTAACGACTTGCGCTTCACAAGCGACAAGTAAAACATAACTTGGCAACGGCCTGTATTGACTGTCTTCTGCAAGCGCTGGTTAGCTAGCTCCTATCCATAAACTCGATAAATCTTGAAAACCGATTTCTCCTTTTCTTCCAACCGAACTTATGAACTTATCCAATGAATTAGGATATTAGTCTTAGAGCGTGTTTGAAAAGTAGGTTGAATTTGGAAAAATGGTGAAAACTACAAAATTTTCACCACAGTAATGATAATCAGAAAATCCTACAATACCGACATCAGTGAGCGCCAGTGGCAATTGTTAGAACCTCATCTGGGTAGTGTTATTCATGTAGTGAGGTCAAGATGAAGCCATCTTTAATTCTTCATTATAGTGGTTGATAAAATGCAAAATTGCAGACTCATGATTGAAGAAGCTTTTGGAAAAAGAAAGACACTTCCTAACCAACCTGGAACATCTTTGCCTTAACGTGTTGTTAAATCTTTCGATATGGCTAGTTTCTCCAGTTTCTTTACCACTTGGATGATGTTTATCTGCAGGCACTACCTTCTCATAAGCCTGCCAAAAATCAGTATAGACTTCTGCACCCTGACGATATTCTTTAGGTATTGATTCCCAGAATTGTTTAGCATCTTCTCTTGTTCTATTGCCAAGATGAAAACCTACAATTTGCTTTAAATTTCTATCTAATGCTAGCCAAATATAAACAGGATTTTTTTTAGAGCAAACAAATGACCACAACTCGTCACATTCGAGAATTAAATCATCAAGACAGAAAGCTGGATTAGCTGTATGAAAAGAGATTGAGCGATAAAAATTATTAACGTAATTTTGTAACCACTTAATCGATATTCCCAGCATTCTTGACAAACCTCTGAGAGAAATTCTCTCTAGAAGTCCTCGTTCAATGTATTTAATTTCTTGCCTGCTTATATAACGCTTTGTAGGATTTTCCACAAATTGTCTGCCACAGTCCTTACATAAATATTTTTGTTTTTTGTTATGAATGCTACCATTCTTCAAAATATGCAATGAACCACACGATGGACAGGGAGGACGTTTACCTTTATTGTCGTTATTCATGGGCTTAATTGGTCAAGTCAACAATGCAAATTAATGTAGTTTCCAATATAGCTGAAGTTTTAGGAAAATCAACAGGAATAGTTTTAAACAACTATTTTGACTATTGCTACCGCCCATTTTAAGCTTTCACTACATATAGCAAAGAGCGCCAAGGTTAGGACATAATAAGACAGACCAGCAACGAGAAATATTATGCCAGCACCCTACAGTATTGATTTGAGAGAAAAAGCAGTGAAAGCAGTAGAACGAGGAGAAAAAAAAAGCCAGGTTTGTCGCACACTAAACATTAGTAGGAATACCTTAGACTTATGGATAAAAAAAAAGAAGCAGACAGGAAGTTTAGCAGCAGTCACGGATTATAGTCGTGGTCCAAAACCCAAAATAGATGATTTAGAAAAATTCAAGAAATTTGCCGAACAAAATGGTCATTTAACTCAAAAGAAAATGGCTGATAAGTGGCCGGAGCCCGTTAATCGTACAAGGATAGGCAAAGCTCTTAAGAAAATTGGTTTTACCAGGAAAAAAAAACTTACAGTTACATAGAAAAGGATGAGGAAGCAAGGAAAGCCTTTGAAGATGAAATTAAGAAATATGCCCCAGAAAGAATGATTTACATAGATCAAAGCGGTCGGGATAATACTCTGGACTATCCTTATGGTTACTGCCCTAAATCGGAGAGATTCAAGGCTACAAAATTAGGTCATCGAACGGAGAGAGTCAGCGTAATAAGTGGTTGGTGGAATGGGATGACGATAGCACCAATGATATTTGAGGGATACTGCAACACAAAAGTGGTGTGCGCCTGGATAGAGAACATGCTAGTTCCAGAATTAATACCAGGTCAGATAATAATAATGGATAATGCAAGTTTTCATCCGAAGAAAATAATTAAAGAACTGTTGACAAAAGCTGGGTGTGAGGTCATATTTTTGCCACCCTATTCACCTGATCTCAACAAAATCGAGAAATTTTGGGCGAGACTAAAAAATTATGTCAGTCAATTAATGACGGAGGGACAATCGCTTATATCTTCACTTACCTTGGCCTTGAGGGTACTGTCCTAATCATATCGTTCTTTGCTATAGATAACACTACCTCTATCGAGAGCATCCGTTTACGGCAATCAGCCCATCATCAGAAGTACATGCTAATCATTTAGAAGCATTGAACAGTGCGCTACGGCGTCGTGGCACAGCCTACCGACGGAGACAAAACCACTATGCCAAAGAGCTAGAGGGGTTGCAGAGAGCTCTTAACGTGCAGAGGTTGCTCCACAACTGGAGCCGTCCTCATGGAAGTCTGAAGAAAAATACCACTCCAGCTATGGCTATAGGATTTATTGACCGCCCTGTTGAAATTGTAGAAATCCTGACGTGTAGGGGTTTTCATCATTTCACTCCTTAAGAGGACAGTGCCAATTGGCCCCTTAACGGTGTTTTCCGTTCCACTGCACCTCAGACCCCTACTTCTAGGTGTAGAAATTTTTATAGGCGTTGCCGCCGCCAAAAGCTTGGTAGAGGATGGTGAAATCTAGTGGTTTACTTGAACTCGCTGGGTTTCCGATCAACCCGGTTAAGAAATTCTAAAAATTAAGGGCTGTTCTCGGGAAAAGCGAGGCCGTGTTTTTCAACAGAATTCTTTACTTCCAATGCTTTCGGCGATAGGACGCTTACTCTGATCTCTATTTTGGGTTTTTTTTAATTGAACTAATATTTATGGTTCAATTGGGAATGTATCGAATCTTCGTACCATACGTTAATTTCTCCGTCGATGAGAAAACGACAGCCCTTTACTGTGTCAACTTGGCGTAAAAGTTGCCAACATTTTTCCTGTGTCACAGTCTGCTAGGGCGATCGCTACTGGACAAGCACCGAGAACTGGAGAAATCCGCTGCCCAAAATTAGATTTTGACCACCAGTGAGATCAAAGAATTACTAGGGGTTGTTGGGTGTTCCGGCGGGCGCGAAGCGTGCCTTCGGCATCGGGGAAAATTGGTGATCAGTCAGCCTGGATTGTCGAGAAAATTTAATTTTCCTATCACCATTTTAACTGTCTGGTTTTGACTGGACATATCAGTTGCTATTCTTGACACTACATCTAAAATCCTTAATTTATTTATACTTTTTTGTCCAGTCGGTTATTTTTTTACTAGACAAGTAATTAATGAAGGATGAGCGTTATCCCCCAAATTGGAATCAGATCGCCTTGGAGAAAAAGCAGTCTGTTGGCTGGGTTTGTCAACGGTGCGGGGTGCAATGTCTCAAGCCTGGGGAGGGAAAGGGTCTGTTAAAAGAAGAACGCTACCGGCTCAGGATGTCGGTTCACCATTCCGATTACGATCCGGGGAATAATGTGCCGGGAAACTTAATGGCCCTATGCTCCCCTTGTCATCTCCACTACCACCGCAGGCAACAGGGAAATGTGACACCAGGGCAATTATCGTTGAGGTTTTGCTAGGGGATAAGAATATCTAAAACTGGGCTTGTGATGTTGCTTAATTTCATCGCAATTTCATTTTGTTTTGTCACACTGGAATCAAGGAGACAAAATAAAATTTGAGTACTAAAATGCGTCATTCCCTTTGGCTTTATGGATTGGTCGGACTAGTTGTTACTGGTTCTGCCACAGGAGTAGCTTTCGCTTTCCGGAATCAATCTCCAACAGTGTTAGCCCAAAATTCTATGCAGATGGGGTGGACAGACCAGAGTTTTATCGAAATGATGATTCCCCACCATCAGGATGCGGTGGAGATGGCGGAAATGGCCTTGAAGAAAGCCCAACATCCTGAAATTAAAACCTTGGCCCAGGCAATTATCCGAGATCAAGAACGAGAAATTAAAGAAATGAAGACTTGGTATCAACAATGGTTTAACCAGCCCGTTCCTGCTCTGTCAACCCAGGGCATGATGGGTATGGGTCAAGGGCACGGCATGATGGGCATGGGGCAGGGGATGATGGCTATGGATTTAAAAACCTTGGAAACGGCAACCAACTTTGACCAGGAATTTATTCGTCAAATGATTCCTCACCATCAAATGGCGGTGATGATGGCAAGTAATTTAAAAACCAATACAAATCGTCCAGAGATGGATAAATTGATGGATGACATTATCCGCTCCCAAAGTGCCGAAATTAAGCAAATGAAGCAATGGTATAAAGCTTGGTATGGCGGCTAGGGGACGATGAGGATTTTATTGGTGGAAGATGAACCAGACCTGGGAATGGCTGTAGAAAAAGCTCTCCGACGGGAAAATTACATTGTCGATTGGGTACAAGAGGGAATCCTGGCCTGGGATTATTTGGATCAAGGTTCGGTCAACTATACCCTGGCAATTTTCGATTGGATGGTACCGGGTCTATCGGGGTTGGAACTGTGCCAACGTCTCCGGTGCCGGGGAAGTTCTTTGCCAATTTTGATGCTGACGGCCAAAGACCAGATTGAAGACAGGGTTAGGGGTCTGGACGCAGGGGCGGATGATTATTTAATTAAACCTTTTGGGATGGCTGAACTATTAGCTCGTTTACGCTCCTTGCAAAGGAGATCGCCGGAATTGCAACCCCAGCAGTTACGGGTGGGGGAATGGGAATTAGATTATGGGACTTTTGCGCTGGTAACCCCAGAGCAAGCAAGAATTGCCCTCACAGCCAAGGAGTTCCAGCTTTTGGAATACTTCATGAAACACCCCCAGCAAATTCTTAGTAGTGAACAAATCAAAAATCAACTGTGGGCGCTGTCGGCGGAATCCACTAGCAATGTAGTGGCGGCCCAGGTGCGCCTACTAAGGCGAAAATTAGGGGAATACGGCCATAGCCATCTCATTGAAACCATGTACGGTCTAGGGTATCGTTTCCAGCCCCATTCATCCCATGCAGACAAATAAACTGTTCAACCTATCCCGTTGGCGTTTAGCCAGTTATTATGCTGGGGTCATGGGGCTAATTTTGGGTCTTTGTGGCCTAGCGGTCTATGAAATGACTTCTCAGGATCATTGGCGATCGCTGGATCAAGAGCTTACTTCCCTAGCGGGGACTCTCCATGATGGGCTAGAACCACTTCTCCATAGACCGGGACAACTAGAGCCATCGGTTAAACAAGTTTTACCCAATCTTTGCCTAGGGACTCAAGTTTGTGTCATTCCGCCACGACATAACCACATTCTCAATGCCACCCAACAGCCAGGATATTATGTACGATTTTTGGATTTGAACGGTCAGTTATTGGCAACGGCAGGGGAAAATCCTCCTGGTTTGGCCTTTGAGAGGGAAACCACCCGCCAGCGTCCGTTAACGGATCAACAAGGCGATCGCTATCATCAGGTGTCCTTGCAACTCAAAACGGCGACGGGAAAACCCTGGGGTTATCTGAAGGTGGGTCGTTCTTTAAGGGAATACGATCATCATTTACAAACTATCCAGGCTTTTTTAGTATTTGGTTTGCCGGTTGTAATGATGGGGGTGGGGGGCGCAAGTTGGTTGTTAGCGGGTTTGGCCATGGAGCCAGTTTATCTTTCCTATCAACAAATCCAGCAGTTCACCGCCGATATTGCCCATGAGTTACGCACACCTATTACAGCCATTCAAGCTACTTTAGAAACAACTTTAAGTACGGAGCCTAACTCGGAGGAAGTCCACAGTACTCTCCAAATACTGAAACGTCAAAATTACCGTCTCACCCATTTAATTCAGGATTTATTGCTCCTCTCTCGCATGGATTTACAGGACGCTAATTGGAGTCGATTTCAACCCTGTTGTCTTAATGATTTAGTGGGTGATTTAGTGGAAGAGTTTGCTGGTTCTGGTATTACTGCTGGTGTGCAACTATCTGCTGAAATACGGGTTGAGCAACCCGTTTGGGTCAAGGGGGAAGAAGACCAACTTTATCGTTTGGTGGGTAATTTAATCAGTAATGCTATTCACTACACCCCAACGGGTGGCGAGGTAACCGTCATGCTTGAGACCGATAAACAGCAAGCCATCATCAAAGTCCAAGATACGGGTATTGGCATTGCTTCGGAGGATCAAAGCCGGATTTTTGACCGTTTTTATCGGGTGGATACGGCCCGGTCTCGACAACGGGGAGGGGCAGGATTAGGCCTTGCCATTGCCCAGGCGATCGCCGTTAAGCATCAGGGCGTTTTGAGTGTAGAAAGTGAATTGGGAAAGGGTAGTCTTTTCACTATCCATTTGCCCCTTGTTTCTGCACCGATAGTTCGGTCGTAACTCCATTTCATCTTGGTTTCATATTCCTGTGAAAAACTAAGAACGTTGCGCTGTCGGAATTCTATGCAAAACCGAATCATTGCCCGGAGTTGGGCCTTCTCCCTGTTGTTGGGGTTACTGGTGCTGTCTCCCAAGGCGACCTTAGCCCACGCAGGCCATGGAGATGAATTTCACCAAAGTGAATCGGCTCAGTCTGCCCAGGGTGTAGCTCTTGATGGGGATACCATTCGTCGCTTGGATATTCAGGTGGAGCCTTTGCAACCTCGTTACTTAGATACGGGCATCAGGACAACGGGACAGATTGAAACCCTGCCGCAACAACGGGTTGAGGTCACAACGCCTGTAGGAGGGAAACTGCTCAAACTGTTAGTTAATCCAGGGGACAGCGTTAAGGCCGGTCAACCAGTCGCCACCATGACCAGTGCCGAATTAGCTGAACTACGCACCACGGCCCAAGACCGCCGGAGCTTGGCGATCGCCGCCGTGGAACAAGCCCAGGCAGATTTAAACTTGGCCCAGGAAAATTATCGCCAACAACAACGGGTAGCCCAGAGTGAAATTGAAGAAGCCCGTACTGCTAAGCAATTTGCCGAGGAGCGTTACAAACGAGATCAGGAACTCGAAGCCAATGGAGCTTTACCCCGTCGTCAGCTTTTGGAATCGGAAGTTGCCTTAGCCACAGCCAATGCTGATTTAGTTAGAAGCCAAAGCCGTTTACCAGTCAGTGAAGCCCAAGCTCAAGTTAAGAGAGCCCAAGCGGCATTAAAGGTTGCCCAAAAGCAAGTGCAATTAAGTGAAGAAAATTATCAGACCCGTTTGCAACAACTGGGAACTAATGCCCGTCCCGATGGCACCGTTGTGATTACAGCCCCCATTGGTGGGATCGTTGTTGACCCCGTCACTACCCCAGAACATGAAATCAAGGTAGGAGAATCCCGACAGGATGCAGGGGAACCAATTTTTACCATTATCAACAGTCAACAAGTTCAAGTTTCAGCCAATATCTACGAGAAGGATCTAAACAAAATTCGCCGGGGTCAAGGAATTCGGGGTTGGGTGAGTAGTTCAACCGACAAAACTTTTAGGGGCAGGATTAATCAAATTGGCTCCGTGGTGGAAGGGGAAAATCGAATCGTTTCCGTGAAAGCAACTCTGGATAACCCCGATGGTCAACTCAAACCCGGTCTTTTTGTGGAATTAGAAGTCCTAACTGACCGTACTTCGACTCCTGTGCTAGCCGTCCCCTCCTCGGCGATCGTCAAAACCAATGATCAGCAAAATCTGGTGTTTGTGCAAAATGGCAATGTTTTTGAACCCATTACCGTTGCTCTGGGGCAGGTTTCCGGGGATTGGGTGGAAATCACCGACGGTTTGTTTGCCGGGGATTTAGTGGTTACCCAGCGGGCTAATCAGCTCTATGCCCAATCTTTGCGGGCCAAGCCGGCGGAAAAAACAGAAGAGACTGAAGAATCTACAGAAATAACCGCATTTACTTTTGCTCTGCCTGGAGTAACGTCATGGCTTTTACCTTTGGGGGGAACAGTTATGGCCGCTGGATTATTTTGGGCCGGTAGCCTGTGGGGAAAACGACAACAAGCAAACTCTTGGCCAGGCAACACTTTAACAGCAAGTCGGGAGGAATCATCCCTGGAAGTTGAAAAAGTCCTGATTGAAACCCCATCCCATCAGGATTTCCCCTAAATAATCTGAATTGCTCAAGCCATCTATTTACCCTTGCTATTTACCTAGAAAATGCTTAATGCCATCCTCAAATGGTCGATCGCCCAACGTTGGCTAGTGGTTATTGGAGCCATGCTGGTGGCTATTTTAGGAACCTACAACCTCACCCAGATGCCGTTGGATGTGTTTCCCCCCTTTGCCCCTCCCCAAGTTGAAATCCAAACGGAAGCCCCAGGTTTAGCGCCGGAGGAAGTGGAAACTCTAATTACCCTGCCCATTGAAAGTGCGGTGAATGGCACCCCAGGGGTAGAAATGGTACGTTCATCCTCCGCCGTGGGCATTTCCGTTGTTAAGGCTATTTTTGCGAATAACACAGACATTTACCGAGCCAGACAATTAGTGACTGAACGTCTACAATCTGCCCGAAGTAAACTACCTACCGGGGCGGAGGAACCGCAAATTTCCCCTGTATCTTCCCCTATTAGTACAATTTTAATGTATGCCTTGACGGTGGATGGGTCGGCGGAGAGTCCCGAAGCTAATTTGATGGAAGTGCGGCGGCGGGTGGATCGGGAAATTACCAATCAAATCTTGGCCGTACCAGGGGTTTCCCAGGTGGTTGCCTATGGGGGGGATGTTAAGCAATATCAAGTTTTGGTCGATCCGGCCCGCCTCAAGGCGTTTAATATTTCCCTCCAACAGGTAACGGAGGCGGTGGAAGAAGCCAATGTGAATGCGGCGGGGGGTTTTTTATTGACCTCGGACCAAGAAGACGTGATTCGAGGGTTGGGGCGCATCGAAAACCTATCCCAATTGGCAGATTCTGTGGTGACAGCTAGGGATGGGACACCGATTTTACTCCGGGATGTGGCGGAAGTGGTTATTGGCCCCGCCTTGATAAGGGGAGATGGCAGTGTGGATGGCCAACGGGCTGTTGTGCTGGTGATTGATAAGCAACCCCAGGCCGATACCCCGACGGTGAGTAAGGCGGTGGAAAAAGCTATGGCAGAGGTCAAAGCGGCCCTGCCCACCGGGGTTAATCTCCAGGTTACGTTTCGGCAAGAAAGCTTTATTGATGCGGCGATCGCCAATGTGCGGGATTCTTTGCGGGATGGCATTATCATCGTCGCTGTGGTGATGGTGATGTTTCTGATGAATTGGCGGACTGCGATTATTACCCTCAGTTCCATTCCCCTTTCCATTCTCATTGGCATGATGATTTTAGGCTGGTTTGGCCAGGGTATTAACGCCATGACCCTGGGAGGATTAGCGGTGGCGATCGGTTCCGTGGTGGACGACTCCATTGTGGATATGGAAAATTGCTACCGGGGTCTCCGCAAAAATCAAGCTTTGGGTAATCCCAAGCATCCGTTTCAGGTGGTTTACGACACCTCTGTGGAAGTTCGTACCAGTGTGATTTTTTCCACAGTGATCATCGTTGTTATCTTTGCCCCGATTTTTAGTCTGACGGGGGTAGAAGGGCGTATTTTTGCTCCCATGGGGGTGGCCTATTTATTGTCCATTTTGGCTTCGACCCTAGTGGCCATGACCCTTTCCCCAGCCCTCTGTGCCCTCCTATTGGCCCCCTGCCGTTTGCCCAGTGATGAAACTTGGTTGGCTCGCATTAGCCAGAGGATTTATCAACCCTTATTAAAGTTCAGTACCCACCATCCCCGCTGGATTATTGGAGTGGCGATCGCCTTTTTTATCTTTTCCCTGAGCTTAGTACCCAGTATGGGGCGGGTCTTTTTACCGGAATTTCAGGAACGCTCCTTGGTGAATGCCATGCTCCTCTATCCCGGCAGTTCCCTCGAAGCCACTAATCGGGTTGGTTTTGCCCTCCAGGATGCTCTCAAGGATGATCCTCGTTTTAGTACAGTGCAGTTACGTTCCGGTCGCGCACCGGGGGATGCTGATGCCGGTGGCGTGAATTTAGGACATTTGGATGTAGAACTTAGTGATGCGGGTATAGCCGACTGAGAAGCCAGCATTGAAACCCTAAGGGCAGAATTTAATCGCATCCCTGGGGTTGCTCCCAATATTGGCGGTTTTGTTTCCCACCGCATGGATGAAGTGTTATCGGGAGTAAGAAGTGCGATCGCCGTTAAAATTTTTGGCCCTGACTTAGAACAACTCCGCACCCTCGGGAAATCAGTGGAAACAGCCATGGCGGAAATTCCTGGGCTGGTGGATTTACAACTAGAACCCCAAGTCCCGGTGCGTCAGGTACAAATTCAGTTTGATCGTTTAGCGGCCGGGCGCTATGGGTTAACCGTTGGTCAACTTTCTGAGTTGGTAGAAACAGCATTGAATGGTAGAGTAGCCTCCCAAGTTTTGCAGGATCAACAATTATTTGATCTGCTGGTTTGGCTGAAAGCAGATGCCCGCAATAATTTAGAAACGATTAGTAATTTACTGGTAGACACCCCCAACGGCACTAAAATTCCCCTAGCCCAAGTCGCTCAAATTAGTTATGGTAACGGCCCCAACACCATCAATCGAGAAAATGTTTCCCGGTTAATTGTTGCTTCTGCCAACGTTAAGGGCCGAGATTTGCGGTCTGTGGTTAACGATATTCAAGCCCAAGTAAAGGAAAAAGTTTCTCTCCCCACTGGTTATTTCATCCAGTACGGTGGTCAGTTTGAATCGGAGGAACGGGCCAGTCAAAATCTTTTAATGTTTGGCTTTTTATCTATCGTTATCATCACCATTGTGATGTACTTTGCCGTTAAATCCCTGGCCGCAACCTTAATGATTATGGTCAATCTTCCCCTGGCCCTAGCAGGAGGTATTTTGGCGATCGCCGTGACTGGGGGCGTTATTTCCGTTGCTTCCCTAGTGGGTTTTATTACCCTATTCGGAGTCGCTGTCCGCAACGGCCTATTGCTGGTGGATAACTACAATCAAAAAATTGCCCTGGCGTTACCCCTTTCCCAAATAATTACTGAAGGTTCCCAGGAACGATTGGTGGCAATTTTGATGACTGCCCTCACCTCTGCTCTAGGTATGCTTCCCCTGGCGATTGGAACCGGAGCCTGTAAGGAAATACTCCAGCCTCTGGCGATCGTTATTTTAGGGGGGCTCTTTACCTCCACTGCTTTAACCCTCCTGGTATTACCAGCCCTGTATGCCCAATTTGGAAAATTCTTACGCCCAACTAGTCCCAACGGTGTGAGCCGAGAATCCCCCCGCTTTAAAAGCTTGACCAAAATTTAAATTATTAGACATTGAATTATTTATCAAAAAACTGGGTCTAAAACCCCGTCCTTTAGGACAGCTTTTTGTTAAACTAACGGAGCCCATGCACCCGAGTGTGCCAAGAGAGGCAAGGTTGGCTATTCCCGCCATCTAGAATGCATGACCAAAAGGAAATACCTGGGCACAGGGGCGTCATAGTCTAGGAATGGGAAAACTACACTAAATATTTGTTCGGTCTGCGGTGGGGCACATCGTGGACGTTAAAACAAATGCCTGTGGAGGGGAATCTGGACGGGGCTTTTGAACAGAGATGTTTTTAAGCTAGACAAACCCGATGAAGCAGGAATCCTCTGGCTTTAGGCAGAGGAGGATGTCAACAAAGATATGGCAAAGGGAAACTCCATCTTAACTAACCATCAGAACAGAGCGCTACAGAATCCCCTTAGTTTACGGAAAGGATGATGTCAACACCCCTGTCCTCTGAAATTTTCATCGCCTTCGGGCTAGCATTGATGCCCAAGACTGGTGCCGGTAATGGCTTTTTGGTGATTATGGGCGATTATGGCCGGGAGGAAAATTCATAAAACTTATTAAAATTGTTTGTTAATGAATTTATAGCTTGACCACAAAATGTTAATGACTTACTGGTATAAATAATTGATTTTTCTTGAAAAATGTTTGAATAAACCCCCCACAGGGCAAAGGTTATAGCCTCTGCTCTCTACCCTAAGACGTAGACCATTTTATTCTTAATAAACAATTAAGAATTGTGTCAACTCAGCCAAAAAGTGTGTCCGAATAGTTTGTTTTAGGTAAAATCCATTACAGACGGAAGGATTTTTCTGGGCAAATATCTAATAAACGTCACTGCTGTGCTTTCATTGGTCAAAACTGCCGCCGCCCAAACCCGGTGGCCAAAGAGGGACAACAGTAAACATTCTCGACATGGAGCTTCCTTGTCTATGAACATTAATCCTCTCCTACGGGCCTATGAACATGGTGTGCGCCGCTTCCCTCGGGAAAATTTGCAAAATGCTGACCTATCGGGTTTTACCCTCATTTCCGTTGATTTTGAGCGCACTAACCTGATCGGGAGTAATTTACAGCGTACTTTTTTGACTAAGGCTCGCCTTGGCCACTGCCAAATGAACTGGGCGGATTTGACCTACGCTAAACTCAACCAAGCAGATTTAAGCTATGCCGATCTGACCAAGGCCAGTCTCTACGGGGCCTTTGCTGTCAAAACTAATTTTAAGGGGGCTAAGCTGAGTGGGGCGACCCTAGGCCATGCCAATCTTCGGGGAGCTAACCTGGAACAGGCCAACCTTGCCGGGGCGAATTTGTTCGCGATCAATTTACGGGAAGCCAATCTCCAGGGAGCAGATCTTTCCTGGGCCAATCTCCAGGAGGCTTGTCTGAGCTTGGCCAATTTACGCGATGCGAGGTTGTGGTCCACGGATCTGCGCCGGGCTTTTATGAAGGAAATGGATCTGAGTAACCTCAGTCTCCAGGGTTTAGCCATGGACGGAGCTAAATTAACCGGCAGTTGCCTAAGGGGAACAAACCTTAGTCAGTCCAGTCTACGGAGCGCTAACCTGCGGGGCGCAGATTTGACCGGGGCCAATCTTACTGGAACAGATCTCACCGGGGCTGACCTCATGGGAGCCGACCTAACCCAGGCAATTTGGGACGATGCTGTGGTGCAGGGTGTTAATTGGGAAGAGGCGATCGCCGACCGGGGAATGTTTCGGGAAGGATTGTTAGGACTAGGGAACCACCACAGTCAAAATGGCCACCAGGGATTAAATATCAGTTGCTTTGGGGGTCTCCAGACCGCCTATGTCATTTAGTTGAAATCCGCCACCGCAATAATTAACTGACGGAGTTGCATCCGGGGAAAATATTCCCCCTAGAAGATCAGTGCTTCCAATAGGGCAGCACAGCCAAAGGATGCGAGGGCGACCTTGATTAAACGCAGGCCTTGCTGGTTCAGCCAATCCCGTTGACGACGCAAAAACATGTAAATATTCATCGCCCCCATCAAAAAAAACAACAGGGAAAGCCAGTTGGTTTCTTTTGTCGCTGTGTCTGCGGAGGACATCGCCCAGGTCTGTGAGGATTGCATGTTTGATTTCTCCAAGTAAACCAACTTTGACAACTACACCTTAACAAAAGCCCAGGGAATTGTAAACCTTTGTTAAGTATTGTTGACTGGGGTGGAATTTTCTGCACTTCCTAGAAGGGGAGTCCCCAGGCTTGCCATTGTTGCCGGAGCCAACCAGAGGCCCGCAATTGCAGTAGGATTTGGTTGACTTCCCGTTGTAGGGCCTGGTGTTGCAAGCCTTTGGCCATGGCGATCGCCAATGGATTAATGGTTAGTTGCAATGGTGAATGGTAGTAGTCTGGTTGGGATTGGGCCCAGCCGCTCAGTACGGAATTGTCCCCAGCAAAAGCCAGGGCTTGTCCTTGTTCCAACAGTTGGTAGGCTTGGTCGTAGGAATCTACCCCCATTAGGTTCACCTGGGGGAAAGCCTGTTTGAGCACGGCTATGGTGCCGCTATTATTAAGCACCGCAATGGTGTGAGCCTGGTTGCGGTCTAGGTTTTTCAGAGAGCCGTTTTTACTAATTAAACCAACTCCGTCCATATAGTAGGGTGGAGAAAAGTCCACCAGGCGATCGCGGGCCGGATTTTGTCCCATTTGAGCAATGATTAAATCCACGTCACCATTAAGCAACAGGGCGAGCCGGTCTTGATTTTGCACCGGAATTAACTCCACTGCTTTTTCGTTCCCCAACAATGCCAGAGCCAAGCGATGGGCCAAAGCAATTTCCAAACCAGCTAATTCACCTTGGTCGTTGCGAAAACCCAAGGGTCTTAGATTATCCTTAACTCCCACCCTTAATTTGCCCCGGTGCCGAATGGCTTCTAAACTGGCCTCCCGGCTAGCCATGGCTATGCTATCCATCCCGATGGCCATGGTTTGGGCGGTGACGCTGACAGTTAAAACTGGAATTGAAAATAGCAAACAACTAGCTACAATGAAGCCACGCATGGAAAGGGTTAAGGGGTGAAGAAATGGCAGAAAAATTATGATTAAAGTAGGAAAATCAATTCCCCTAATTAGCACTCAGGGAAGGTAACCAATTGACCAGGGGCGGAAAAATAATAATTAGTAGCAACACTAAAATTTGTAGAGCAATGAATGGCAGAGCCCCTCGGTAAATTTGCCCGGTGGTTAAACTGGGGGGAGCTACCCCTCGTAAATAAAATAAGGCAAAACCAAAGGGCGGAGTGAGAAAAGAGGTTTGTAGGTTAGCCCCCACAATTACCC
>NZ_JADEWJ010000113.1:0-10762 GCF_015207725.1 Synechocystis sp. LEGE 06083 | reverse complement strand
TTATTTGATTGAGCCAACCCAGACGTTAAAAATATTTACAAAAACTTTCCCAAGTCGCCATTGTTTACCGGGTAAACAATCCAGAAAAATGAGCTAGGATGGCCTCAACATGAGCATTAAGTAGGTTAACCATGGGTGCTGTTATTTCGGCGATCGCCGCTTTGGCTAGTTGGACAGTATTTATCAGCGTTAAAAATCCCGATAACCCGAAAATTCCTAAACTTTTACGGCCCCTAGTCTTTTGCATTGCCCTATTAATGTCCGCCTTGTTTTTACAACAAAGTTTGGGAAGGGCAGTGGTGGTTATTCCCGCGGGGGAAGTGGGAGTAATTGAAACTATGGGCACCGTGGACACAGTCCCCCTCACCTCCGGGGTTTATTTCCTCAATCCTCTTTCCAAAGTGGTTACCTACTCCACCCGTTTACAGGACATCAAAGAGACAGTGGACACCTCTTCTAAGGAGGGCTTGAATTTTAACATTGATGTGAGTTTGCAATATCGCCTCAACCCGGAAATGGCTGGGGAAGTTTTTTCTAGTCTTGGTAATGAAGAACAACAGAGGGAAATTATCATCTCCCGCTTCCGTTCCCTAATTCGTGAAAATACCGCTAAGTATGACCTAAGTTCCATTTATGGTGACAAAAGGGCCGAAATTTCCCTCGACCTGGCCCAGTCAATGAAAGAACAACTGGAACCCATTGGTTTTTTGGTGGAAGATGCCCTAATGAGAAATGTAATTCTGCCGGAAAATATCCAAAAAGCCATTCAAGCCAAGGTGGAGGTGGAGCAAAGTAATCAAAAAAAACAATTGGAATTAATTAGTGCCCAAAGGGATGCGGAAAGAAAAATCATCGAAGCCCAAGGGGTAGCGGATTCCCAAAAAATTCTTTCCCAAAGTTTGACAGATCAAATTATTAAATTAAAAGCCATTGAAGCTACCCAGAAACTAGCGGAATCGCCCAACACAAAAGTATTAATTATGGGCTCGGGAGAGGGAAATTTACCCATTATCATGTCCGATCCTTAGCTGGAAGTTCTTCGCCCCACTGCCGGAGCGGAACAGGGACGATTACCAGAGTAAAACAGTGGTTTGTTAGCGGTCTTCCCCCCCCAACTACTACGAGCCTAACCTGAATTTATTGTTGGCCCAAACCTTCAGCGGCGTGGGCCTTAGCTAGACGAACATAGTTTTGTCCGTGGTCTAGCAGGCCTTGAACTTGGTCTTCACTCAGCTGTTTAACAATTTTTGCTGGTACTCCCATCACCAAAGACCGGGGGGGCACATCTTTGGGGACCACTGCTCCGGCACCGATGATACTTCCAGCGCCAATGCGGACGTTATCTAAAATCGTCGCCCCAATGCCGATCAAGCTACCCCGTTCAATGTGAGCGGCGTGGACCACAGCCCGATGGCCAACGGTGACCCAATCTTCTAGCACAGTGACAATGCCTGGATCGCCATGGAGTATGGCCCCATCTTGGATATTAGTACCCTCACCGATGGTGATGGCTTCTAAATCTGCCCGCACCACTGCTCCGTACCAAATACTACAATCCTTGCCTAGGTTGACTTTACCGATGACCGTGGCATTGGCCGCCACAAACGCTGCTGGGGACAAATCTGGGGGAGTAAGGTAAATGGGAAAGTTTGCGTCCATGGCGATCGCCGTTATGAGGCTAGGTTTTGAAGTTTAAGATAGGGGAGAACCTGTTGTATTGCCATAGTGCCATTGCCCATGACTGTTGATATTAAGACAACCCTAGTTAATATTCCCAACCAAGATTTGCAAATTGCGGGCTATGTGGCCGAGCCAGTGGCCGTGGGTCAGTACCCCGTAGTGATTGTAATTCAAGAGATTTTTGGGGTTAATAGCCATATCCGAGACGTGACCGAACGCATTGCCAAAGAAGGTTACGTGGCGATCGCCCCGGCCATTTACCAACGTCAAGCTCCGGGCTTTGAAACTGGTTACACTCCAGAGAGCATTGAAGTGGGCAAAAAACTCAAAGATCAAACCGATAGTGCAGAAATCCTCAGTGACCTAGAGGCGACCATTGCCTATGGGATGACTTTACCCAACGCTAAACCCGGCGGAGTAGGATTAATTGGCTTTTGCTTTGGTGGCTGGATCGCCTACTTAGGGGCTAGTTTAGCCACCGTCAAGGCCACCGCTTCCTTTTACGGTGCAGGTATTCCCCATTGGGCTCCAGGGAACGCCGAACCCCCCATTGCTTATACGGACAAGATCCAGGGTACTTTATACGCTTTCTTCGGCTTGGAAGATGCCAGCATTCCCATGGCGGATACGGAGCAGATCGAACAGGCCCTAAGCAAGTATCAGGTGAACCATAAAATTTTCCGTTACCCCGGTGCGGACCATGGATTTTTCTGTGACCAGAGGGCTAGCCATAACGCCGAAGCGGCCGCCGATGCTTGGCAAAAGGTGAAACAACTCTTTCAAGCTGAACTGTAATGAAATTTCTGATTCTCAATGCCGGTTCCAGCAGTCAAAAAAGTTGTCTCTATGAGATCCCTGGCGATCGCCTACCGGAAACAGCACCGGAGCCCTTGTGGGAGGCTTTTATTGACTGGACAGTGTTGGAAAATCAGGGGCGGCTAATGGTGGAAACCCCTGGTCAAAAACAGGTGATCATTCTCGAGACTGGCGATCGCCAACGGGGTATAGCCCGAATGTTGGACACTCTGGTAATGGGAGATCATGCTGTGTTGAAAAGTTTGGCGGAAATTGACTTGGTGGGCCATCGGGTAGTGCATGGGGGCACGGATTACGCCGTAGCTACATTGATTACCCCAACGGTGAAACAGGCCATTGCAGACTTAATTCCCCTTGCACCGGCCCATAACCCCGCCCACCTAGAAGGCATTGAAGCCATTGGCGAACAATTGGGAGACGTGCCCCAGATCGCTGTGTTTGACACTGCTTTTCACCGCACCATTCCCGCCCCCGCCGCCGAATATCCTATTCCCCAAGCCTGGACTGAATTGGGTATCCGTCGCTATGGTTTCCACGGCACTAGCCATAAATACTGCGCCCACAAAACGGCGGAGATTTTAGGTAAACCTTTGACAGAGTTAAAACTCATCACCTGCCACATCGGCAATGGTGCCTCCCTAACGGCGATTAAAAATGGAGTCAGCATCGACACCACCATGGGTTTTACCCCCCTAGAAGGTCTGATGATGGGGGCCCGGAGTGGTTCTATTGACCCAGCCATTGTGCTATTTCTGCAGGAAACCCAGGGTTTAACCCCAGCAGAAATCAACGCTACGTTAAATAAAAAATCTGGCTTATTGGGAGTTTCCGGGCGATCGCCGGATTTACGCGTCATTTTGCAAGCCAAAGCTGAGGGGGATGAACAAGCCCAATTGGCCTATGCCATGTATATCCATTGTTTTCGCCGTTGTTTGGGGGCCATGGTCGCTTCCCTCGAAGGTCTGGATACGTTGGTGTTCACCGCCGGGGTGGGGGAAAATGCGGCCACTGTGCGGGCTGATGTTTGCCAAGCTTTTCAATTCCTGGGTTTGAAACTTGATCCGGAATTAAACGACCGATCGCGGAGGAATGCCGTGATTTCTACCCCCGATTCCTTGGTGAATGTGTTGATTGTCCACACCGAAGAAGATTGGGCGATCGCCCAGGATTGTTGGCAGTGGTGGCATAGCCAGGGACCGGGCAAGAAACTGTAAATTGCGAAAATGTTAGAAAATGGCCGTGAAAATAAATGTTGAATTAGGCTAAATTTCCTTGGCTAGAGTCCGCATCCGCCAACACGTTAATCCCCTCAGTCAAAAATATCGGCAGGTGTTGGCCTGTCCCGATTGGGCCACCGTTTATGACGATGTCCAACGACCATTGCACCTGGATATTGGCTGTGCCCGGGGTCGCTTTCCCCTCAAAATGGCCCAACAACACCCCGACTGGAATTCTTTAGGGGTGGAAATCCGCCAGCCCTTGGTGCTAGAAGCCAACGAAACTGGCGATCGCCTGGGGTTAAAAAATCTCCATTACCTATTTGGCAACATTAATGTGGAGCCAGAAAAATTCTTTTCCGCCTTGCCCCCCACTCTGCAACGGGTCAGTATTCAATTTCCTGACCCCTGGTTTAAGCAACGACATAATAAACGGCGGGTGGCCCAACCGGAACTGGTGATGGCGATCGCCAAGGCCTTACCCCCAGGAGGGGAAGTTTTACTGCAATCCGATGTACAGCCCGTCGCCGAGGACATGAAAGAGCGTTTTGCTGAAAATGGCAATTTTGCCTTCAGCCACGAGACCCCTTGGTTAGCAGAAAATCCCCTCGGGGTGCCCACGGAAAGGGAAATTGCCTGTTTTAATTTGCATCGCCCGGTGTACCGCTGTCTATTGCAACGAATTCCCTAATCGGCCCTTAATTTGATAATGCCAATGTATCGACTTCGGCTGGAGAAAGTCCGGTTAATTCGACGATCAATGACTTTGCCAACCCAGACCCCAGCATATTCAAAGCAATTTGTTTTTTTGCTTCCATTAACCCTTCCTGTAGACCTTCCACTTTGCCCTCCAACTTACCTTCCTGTTTACCTTCTTCCAAAATGGCTTGATAGATGACAGATTCCTTCATGATGTCGCTCCTGAGCAACCGTTGAATCACTTGCTTGTCCAATGCTAACCCAGAAATGATTTCCGTTGCGGCAGTTAAATTTCGCTGTTGACGACGTTCAGCAATGCAGTCAATCCGTTGGGCAATGTCCCGTAGGGTTTGAATCGGGTCAGGGGTTTGGGACAGGGCCGCTAGGGGCATTAAACCTGGATTTTGTAGGAAAATGTCCACCGGCTGTTCCCAGAGGCGAATAACAGTAAATTCATGCCAGAGGTTAGCTAGTTCAAATGTTGTTTGACCAACCAATGGGTCTTGACTAGGCAATAGGTACACCACAAATTGCTGGATCCGTTGCTGGGGATATTTACGGTATAGCCGCAGGTAGTAGTCGGCCATGCGAAAGGGAATGGCCTGATCTGGGCGGGTTTGAAATTCCAGATGGAGGATCACATCTTGGGAGGCTAAAAAGGTGAGGGAGTCGGCTCGAATGGGTTCAGACGATAATTCCCGTGGCTCTAATTTGGTCAGGGCAATGGGTTTCCCCAACAGCCAAGTGGCAAAATCAGCGGGATAGGTTTCGGCGAGGTATTTGCAGGTGTTGTCGTACATTGACCGGGGAGTTGTTTTCGGGCATGGCAGACTCAGTTCCCCCTGATATTAAAGGACGGGGGGGAATTTTTACTGCAATCTGATGTACAGCCCGTCGCCCAGGACATGAAAGACCGTTTTGCTGAAAATGACAGTTTTAGCTTCACCCATGACACCCCTTGGTTAGCAGAAAATCCCCTCGGGGTGCCCACGGAAAGGGAAATTGCCTGTTTTAATTTGCATCGCCCTGTGTACCGCTGTCTATTGCAACGAATTCCCTAGTCGGTGACGATTTTGCCCCGAAAAACCAGGTAGTTATAGATGTTGTAGAACAGTAGGATCGGGATCAGGAAGCCGATGAAGGTCAACATAAACACCAGGGAACTGGGGGCCGCCGCCGCTTCATAGATGGTGACGCTGGGGGGAATAATATTGGGGAAGATAATGAAACCCAAACCGATGAAGGAAAGGGAAAACACTAAAAAAGTCCAGATAATGGGGGTATTTTCTTCCCGCAGATACAAACTCCGCAACAGTAGGCCAATGAACAATAATCCCACCAGGGGAATGGTGGCAAAAATGTACACCAACGGAGCGGTAAACAATTGGGTCCTGGCCTCTTCGGAAAAAGCTGGGGTACTAATGGTGATAAACACCGCCCCCGCCAACGTAGTCCAAGTGGCGATCGCCGCTGTTTTGAAATAGGTTTTTTGCAATTCCCCTTCGGTTTTCAAAATTAGATAGGTGGAGCCGATCAGCACATAGCCCTGGATGAGGGTGAGGGCCACAATGACCGATCGCCAAGTCAGCCAGTCCCACATGGTGCCGGCAAAATGGCCCTGGGCATCGACGGTAATGCCTTCAAACACACTACCGAGGGCAAAACCTTGACCCAAAGCGGCGAGGAAACTCCCCACCCCAAAGGTAATGTTCCAAACCAATTTACGATTAGCATTTTCCCGAAACTCAAAGGACACAGCCCGGAGAATTAACCCCACCACCATAATTACTGCTGGTAGATAGAGGGCATTCAAAATAGTGGCGTAGGCCAAAGGAAAAGCTCCAAATAGGGATCCCCCCATCAACACCAGCCAGGTTTCGTTGGCATCCCAGACATTCCCCAAACTGGTCATAAGAATGCTGCGTCGTTCCTCCGTGGAAGCGGTGAGGGATAAAATACCTACCCCCAGGTCAAAGCCATCTAGCAGGACATAGAGAAAAAGGAAAAGCCCCAAAATGAAAAACCACACCTGGGGTAAAAAATGTTGTAACGGTTCTAAAGGTTCCATGGTTCCTACTCCTTAATCTCGGCAACTTCGGCAATGTCAGCGGGGCGGCGGTTCGTGGCGTGCTTGGTAATGTTGCCCCAGAGAGAGGCTTCGGAACCCCGGGGAGCAGCCAAAGTTAAATCTGGGCCGTTGCGAATAATCCGACTACCAAAGTAGAGAGTGGTAATTAAAAAGACAATGTACATCACACTCAACCCTGTCAGGGAAAAGAGAATTTCACCAGGGGGCAAATTGGAAGCGGATTCTGCTGTACGCATCTCTCCGTAAACGATCCAGGGTTGCCGACCTACGCAACGGACAATCCAACCCGTTTCCACTGCCAAATAACCCAACGGAGCGGCGAAGACCCAGGCCCGCAATAACCATTTTTGTTGGCTAATGCTTTCTGGGCTCAGTTTACCCCGTAGCCATTGCCCCACCGTGACCGTCATCAAAGCGGCAAAGAATAGACCAATGGCCACCATAATGCGAAAAGAATAGTAAATTAAACCCACCATGCGGGGGCGATCGCCTGGGGCCCATTCTTTCAAGCCCTGAATGGGTTTATCCAGTTGGGGTTTGAGTTCCAAAATATAGCTCAATGCTCCGGGAATGCTCAGTTCCCAGTCATTTTTCTCAGCTTTATCGTTGGGTAGAGCTACCACACTCCAGGGCGCTGGGGTTTCCGCTGGCACCGTTTCCCAGAGGGCTTCCATGGCGGCAAGCTTAGCCGGTTGATGCACCGATACCTGCTCCGCACTTAAATGGCCAATGAAAATTTGTAGGGGAGCCACCGCCATCACCACCACCAAAATTACCTGCAAAGAGCGGGCAAAAAATTGCGGTTGACGACCGGTGAGAATACACCAAGCACTGATGCCCCCAATGACAAACATAGAGGTTTCTAAGGTGGCAAAAAACATATGCAGGAAACTGTTGACCATAAACGGATTGGCGATCGCCGCAAAATAGTCCTGCACCACAAATTTTCCGTCGACAAAAATGCCCCCGGCGGGGGTTTGTAACCAGGAATTAGCTGAGAGAATCCAAAAGGTAGAAAGATTTGCCCCAATGGCCACCAAAATAGTGGCAAGGTAATGAATTAATGGAGGAACCCGGTCCCAACCAAATAGCATAATGCCCAAAAAGCTAGCTTCGAGCATAAAGGCCATGGTGCCTTCAAACCCAAGCACTGTACCGAAAAAATCCCCTACGGATTCCGAAAAAGGGGCCCAGTTCAGACCAAATTGAAACGCCATGGGTAAACCGGTGGCTACCCCAATACCAAAATTTAAAACGTAGAGCCGAGCCCAAAATCGAGCATGGTGATAATAGTCTAAATTACGGGTTTTGAGCCATAATCCTTCGATAATTACTAAATAAATGCCCATACCCGTGGTTAATACCGGCCAGAGCATATGAAAAATGGCAGTGACGGCAAATTGTAGCCGCGACAACGCCACCGTATTACTTAAAAAATCCTGCATTGGCAAAAAGCACTCCTAAATGGTTTTCTGATAGTTAGAGTTTAAAAAAAATAGAGGGTTTTGCCCACTCTATCCCCTGCCCAAAACTAACAGAAACCAATGGGAAAGTCTCTGTATTATCAGCTACATTCCCCTTTTTTTGAATTACTGTTGCCAATATTAAGCGTTAAAAATCTGCTCCGGAGTTAGCACCAATTCCGAAAAAGTGGGCGAGACGAGGTTTTGTTGGCCTTGGAAAGCTTGGCGATCGTAAACGCCTTCGCCATTGAGGGTATAGATGAAAACGGTGGGTTCCTTCGGTTCCCCCAAAATGTCCCGACTGCCGATCGCCAGATAGTCAACAATCCAGTATTCTTTGATGCCAAGACGCTGATACTCGTCCAATTTATCAAAATAATCCGTTTCCCAATTGGTGGAAACCACTTCCACTGCCAACTGAATCGGCTCGGTTAAGGCTTTGTAATCGCCGGGATCGGAGCGCCACACATCCCGATCAATCACGCTCACATCGGGGATGCGCCCATGAAAACCACCAGTCTTAATTTCGGTTCTGATGGTGGCCTGGGTGGTGACATCAAAGTTCAATGAGAGACGACGTATTTCGTCATGAAAGGCGAAGAGAATGAACTCGGCAATTAATTTATGTTCGCGAGTGTTAACCATTTCGATGATTTCTCCATGGACCCATTCAAAGCGGCCTTCCTCGGGGCACTGCTTCAAAAATTGCTCGAAGGTTTGGATGGCAATGGTTTTAACTACGGTGGGGGTAACCATAATGATCTGATTCTCTCCGCACAGTGTTGGTTTTTCCTTGTTTTAATCTAACGACCCTGGGGCACGGCCTGGGGAGCAATGGCCGGACTTTCCGATGCTTGGGGACTAATCTCCACCGGCTCCTGTCCTGGGTCATCCGTGAGCAGACCCACACGGGGTACGGGCCAAAAACGGACAAAGGCACGGCCGAGCAATTTGTCCCGGGGGACAAAACCCCAGTAATGGGAGTCGTAGCTGTTGTTGCGATTATCCCCTAGCACCAAATATTGATCCTCTGGTACTTTCACTGGGCCGAATTCATAGCTTGGGGGGGCTGCAATGTAATTTTCTTCCAACATTTCGCCGTTGACGTAAACGTTACCTTGGGAAACCTTAACTTCGTCCCCCGGTAAACCGATGATGCGCTTGATGAAGGCATCGTGGAAATTTTTTGCCTTGAGGGCGTCGGTGGGGTTAAACACGACAATTTCCCCCCGCTCTGGACTCCGCAATCTATAACTGATCTTTTCAATGATCAGGCGATCATTAATCTGTAGGGTGGGCTCCATCGAGGAAGAGGGGATGTAACGGGCTTCGGCCACAAAAGTCCGAATACCGATCGCCAGAATAACCGCGGTGACCATGGTTTTGCCCAATTCTAGCCAGGTATTTTCCGGGGGGCTTTCCTTTTTTTTGGTGGTTTCGCGGACGATATTTTCGGTCATAGGGGGGCGGGAAAAGTGGCGAGATTTATCTTAACCTGTTCCAGTCTAGTCGCAGTCTTCCTCTTCTTCCTCTTGGTGAGACTTTGGCGATCGGGCCAGCAACTGTTCCGCTTCTGGGCAATCTTCAGAAATTAATAATTCATGACCGAGACGGGAAACGGAGGCCAATTTACGGTTAACGGAGCCGATACTCTCCAGGCGCACCATTTCTTCCCAGGCACAGACTTCATCCTCTTCTTCGGTTTCATAGCGAAAAGTGACTAAATCCCCTTCCAGTGTCAGAATTTTGGCATTTTCCACCCACCTTTGTTGGTCCCTTAGGTAAAGGCTGACTTCGTGGCCATCGGTACAAAGTTGATAGATTTTCCGGTGTAGCATTGGCAAGCTCCTAGATAGCAGTGGGGGGACGGGACACGGCAAAACAAGGCCTTAGGGGATCCGTCTGGGGGGGTACTGGTGGGAGGTTGGTGCCGGATGGGCCAAAAAAAGTAACATATGGATCAAGAGAAAAATCCCTAGTGGGGAAAGCTTACGAGAATTTTAACGCAAATTAGTAGAAATCTGAGTCTAGGAGCTAGTTCCCTGCTATGGGGCGATTTTGAAAGGCCTTCTCCATGGTCCAATGGCGATCGGAGGATTGGTAAAGGTGTAGTCCGAAATCTGTATCCTCGTCATCGACCCAACCTAAATGCTGGAGATATGCCTGCACCTCTGTCATGGTGAGGGAAGCCTGGAGGGAGTCAGCAAAAAGTTTCCTCTGTTGATCATTGTAGTCGGAGCCGATCGCCATTACCAGAGCAGCTAACTTTTCTGGGGATTCGGGGCGAATTAAATCCCTAATTAATAAAAAACCGTGGGGCTTGAGTACCCGTTTCACTTCCCGTAAAAAATCCAGGGGCTTTGGTAAATGGTGACAGAGGCTATTAGCAATTACCCCATCGAAGGAACCATTGGCATAGGGCAATCGTTTCGCATCAACAAATTCTAGGCAAATTTGAGTTTCACACCCCGCCGCCACAACATTTTCCTTGGCGATCGCCAACATGGAACGGGCAAAATCGATGGCGGTGATTTGCCATGCAGGACGTAACTGGGCGAGTAGAATGGGGATACGGGCCGTGCCAGTACCGGCATCTAACACTGTGGCTTTGGTGGGGCCGAGTTGGCAAGCTCTCTGGGCAAAGGCCAGATTAACCGCTTGAAAGTCCATGGCATCGTAGTCCATTGCTTCTGCTTCGGTGTCCATCACCTCTGGCTCCAGGATTCTTTCCAACATCGGTCAATTACTCCAACTGGTTGCCCTGTTATTGTAAACACCCCACCCCACCACCAATGGCT
>NZ_JADEWJ010000464.1:0-1169 GCF_015207725.1 Synechocystis sp. LEGE 06083 | reverse complement strand
CTCTGAGTCCCCACCGTTGGAGGGGAAAAATTAAGGTTGCAGCCACGGATTCTAATGGCAGAGGCAAAAACAATTCGCAAACTGTTCCGTCCCAATTCTAGGCAAGAAATTGCCAATGGTAAAATCGTGGGGGTATAGATATCTTGTTTTTTAGCTAATTGCAACACTGTAACCATGCGTTTGAACTTTTCCCAGACTCTCTTTTTCGCTACCATTATGGGCGGATTGGCCTTGGGGACCACGGGTGAGGCCCTACCCTTTTTGCCTACCAATGCCGTTCAAGCCATGGAAGCTTCTACCTCCCCATCTCTCCAGGGTACTACTTGGTATATCAGTGGGTGGTCTGGCTCCCCAGTGCCGGGCAGTGCCCCGATTACGTTGCAATTCAAGGATAATCGCCTGATGGGTAACGCCGGTTGCAATAGTTTTAATGGCGCCTATACCAGCAGTAACGGAAACTTAACCATTGGCCAAGCCCTAGCCACAACCCGCAAAGCCTGTGCCGCCGAGGTTATGGCCCAGGAACAGAAATTTTTGCAACTTCTTACCCAGGTAAAGACCTATAGCATCGGCAACGATGGACAACTGACATTGACCTACCTGAAGGATGGGGAACAGGGCAGTATCACTTTTATTCCCGCTAGTCAGTACAGTGCCCTCCACAACAGTCAATGGCAACTGGTGACCATGGCCGGGGTGGCACCCATCACCAACGAAAACTCCCAAGCAACACCCCAGATTCAATTCCTTGGCGATCGCCTGGCGGGGACTGGGGGCTGTAATCGCCTCATGGGACAGTTCACCATTGACGGGGAAAATTTAACCATAGATGAGCGCATGGCTTCCACCATGATGGCCTGCTCTGAACCCCTCATGAACCAGGAACAGCAATTTATTCAAGCCCTAGTCAACGCCCAAAAATACCAGATTCTCACCAGCGGTGAATTGGTGATCGACTACCTAGCGGCAGACAAAACTGAACAATTAGTTTTCTTGCCCCTGACGGCAGATCCACAGACCCAAGGATAGTGCCTCTAAACTAGGCACAAAGTACTTGCCAGAGAGAAAATCCACTAGTCCACCGCTGGGGCGGGGGGGAAAATGCTCAGTCCATGTGGAAGGCGAACCACACCGACCAGACAAGAATTCCAATAAAGAGAACCGTCCCC
>NZ_JADEWJ010000112.1:0-10766 GCF_015207725.1 Synechocystis sp. LEGE 06083 | reverse complement strand
TCGTGATATTGGGCATAGGTTAAACAGACTTCACTAACTTGCCCAAGATGCCCATTTTCTGACTCTCTAAAATTTTGCTCTAAATTGTATTGCTCGATAGGGTCAGTGGCAATAGCTTCCTGAATAATTTGAAAATTTTTGCCAGCAGTGGTTTGGGTTTGATAATTTTGCCAAGCAGCATGGCAAGGATAGACTAAATTTGGTTGAAGATACCATTGGCCAATGTATTCTATGCCGGTAAAAACATTGACAAGAATAAAAATGTCAATAAAAATAATTACAATTAAGCTGACCTTGTTTAGGGGTTCATTCTTAACTGTTCTAGATTTATTCCAAAACTGGTCAAATAGCCGACGTATAGAAGTAAACATTTGGATAATAAATTTTTACGTTAAGGTTTTAAATTAAACATCGAAAGCTCTGATCCAATATCAAAAATAAAAATCAACAATACCTTAGTAATATTATTGAACAAAGTGGGAATAGAGGCCTTAATTTTTGCCCCGTTGCAATTGCTAAAACTAATTATTTTGTTAATTATGCCATTTAATTTGTTATCCTTCGCTATTCTGCTGGATAACTGGACCATTTTTCTGAAATGTTTGTTTTCGTTAAGCTAACTCCGAGAATTCCTCCGGCGATCGCCAAATTTTACTAGGGGTTTACTGGCGATAAGGTTCCGTTAGATGAAAATTGTCCATGTTGATAAACCATTGACCTTCTGGGGTTTGATGAAAAATATCCACAAAACGATGCTGCCAATGAATATCTGTCCCCTCATAGACGTAACGACTGTGAATGGTTTGGGAAAAACTTTCATCTAAGCCAGTGAAACTAATCCAAAGTTCTAACCTTAGTTGTTCATTCTTTGTTTCCAAAATTCCATAAAGTGGACTATTGCTGTCTATAGGATGCATAACTAACCAACTCAAACCGAAAACTGGAGTGTGGGAGCGTAGTAAGTTTAAATCATAAAAACGGCGCATTTTATGTCCTTCTTGGCTTTGCTCATCCCGAACTAAACTGACTCTAATTTGGGCTTCTAAAATACGATTATCCCGTTGATTAGCAGTGCGAAACATTAATGTTGGAATATTTTCAAAGG
Organism: Synechocystis sp. LEGE 06083; assembly: GCF_015207725.1. Lineage (NCBI taxonomy): Bacteria > Bacillati > Cyanobacteriota > Cyanophyceae > Synechococcales > Merismopediaceae > Synechocystis > Synechocystis sp. LEGE 06083. Next base: position 9,661 of record NZ_JADEWJ010000112.1, on the reverse strand, counting down.
GGCAGACCACAGCGACTTCACTAAATAATACCCTGGAGGTGGGTTTAGCAAAACGTGAAAACATTAATCCCGTTAAAATAGCCAGGCTGATCAGTCCAACAAAAATTTCCACACTAACGACGATTTGAGCGGGCACAGTTTTGGGATACATAGCACCATATCCCACCGTTGAAAGAGTTTGAATACTAAAAAAAAATAGATCTAAAAATGATCCCGGTTGAGCATTAGCAATACCGCCTCCAATTAAGAAAAAAATTAGAGCAAAAAAGACATTTAAACCAAAATAAAAAAGGCCGATAATCGCCAAAAATTTTGGCCAGGAAAGTACCAGTAACCAATGATATAAATCTGTCTTCATTGCCTGGGACTCTCTATGCCTGGAATTCCCTGACCGAATTGGACGCAGGTGGCGGATTGGATTTGCATAAGGAGCTGGCTTTAGTCCATGAGATTTACGCCGGCGCCAAGGAAAAAGAAATTTCATCAATACCTTCCAGCCATCATCCCTTTAAATCACTTTAACAATAGGCGATCTCGCAGAGATCCGCTACGGGTTGTGCCAATGAAGCTAGGGTCTAGTCAAATGGCAATGCCGAACGCCCTTGGGATTAACAAAGACAGGGTAAGTAAGAGTTAGTTGGCGATCGCCTAACGCTGGATTTACTCTTATGAAGTTACAGTTTCGTGAAGATTGTTTGCGGGTTAAACCGGGAGAGAAAACTAGAGCTAAATTCATAGCAGCATCGCCCACTCGTTTTGAATTCTAATCTTCCAAATTATCCACAACCCGATTGATTGCCTTAAGTGATTCATCACACCATGCTACCCAGTCCTCTTGATAGCGAATTGCCCGACGGATGACGAGGTGCATATACAGATCTTTAAGTTCGAGCAAATCCAAATTTTTGGCAAAGTGTTCGTCCATTTTTTTCAAATGCTGCGCCATTTCGCGATGCAGTTTTTGTCTGCGTTCAATTTCGCGAACAACCATCTGACTAGGCACGAGATGCCCCGCTAATCCTATAACACCCAGATCCTCACGGATGGCAGTGGGTTCCGTGGGTTGGGTTAACCAGTCAATCAGTTCTTCTTGCCCTTTGGCAGTGATGGAATAGATTTTTTTATCTAAGCGTCCGGGCTGGGGAATCGCCTCATAGATGACGCGATCTTGTTTCTCTAATTTGCTCAGTTCGGCATACACCTGTTGCTGACTCGCCTTCCAAAAGCAACCCCCAAATCCTTCAGCAAATTCTTTTGCGACTTCATAGCCACTCAGGGGTTGTCGCGATAGAAATGCCAGGATCGTATGTTTGAGAGCCATAAATGCCAGTTCTAGAAAAAATGGGACTAAAAATCGCTTGACGGATTTCGTGATCTGAGTATATCTTAGTTCTTGTACTCAAAAAATTGAACACAAAAACATGAGTTAGCATGGGAAATTTGCAAAAGCGACTAAAGACCCGATATGGTCCTTGGGCTGTCGTCACAGGCGCATCCTCCGGCATTGGTCGAGAAATGGCACTGAGGTTGGCTCAGTCGGAATTGAATCTTGTTTTGGTGGCGCGGAGGCAAACGATTTTAAAGCAGATGGCTCAGGATTTAAGCGATCGCTATGGGATTGAGGTGCGCTTGGTGATTCAGGATTTATCGGTGGAGACGAGCATGGAAATCCTTGCGGCACAAACTCACGATTTAGATGTCGGTTTACTGGTAGCAGCGGCCGGTTTTGGGACATCGGGGGCGTTTCTCAATGCTCAACTGAAACAAGAGATGGAGATGTTAAATGTTAACTGCCGATCACTCTTGGGGCTAACCTGGCACTTTTCCCAGCGGTTTGCCAAGCAACGACGAGGCGGCATCGTATTGATGAGTTCGATCGTGGGGTTTCAGGGAACACCATTTGCCGCTCACTACGCAGCGACCAAGGCTTATGTGCAAACACTGGCTGAAGCCCTGTATGTGGAACTTGCACCTATTGGTGTTGACGTCATTGCCTCTGCCCCAGGCCCCACTAACAGCGGTTTTAGCGATCGCGCCGGGATGAAGATGGGAAAAGCTCTCAGTGCTGGCGAGGTTGCCGAAGGGACTTTGAAGGCATTGGGGCGAAAGTCCACAGTGCTGCCGGGATTTTTATCAAAACTCCTCACTTATTCCCTTGTACCTTTGCCAAGATGGGCGCGGGTGCGAATCATGGGCGGTGTGATGAAAAGTATGACGAAACAATGAACATGCCGATATCTTGGCTGCCTTCCCCAAGATCAAAACCTTGATTAACTTTGTTTGTTGGATGAATCAAGAGAATGCCTCGTGGCGATCGCCAGAAAAGGCTTCAACTGCCTAATGCTTCAAGCACCTCATCACACCAATCCACCCAACTCTCCTCAAAACGAATTCCCCGTAACAAGGTTAGATAGCGGTACCGATCTCGGGCTGAAGGGGGATCATCCTTAAACTGCCCATGCTCTAAATAATGCGCCTGCTTTTCCCGAAAATGTTGCAAATGCTGTTGGTGTAAAAGCTTACGTCGTTGGATCTCCCCCAGAATAACGTCAGATTTCACATAGGGAAAATCCATAATTCGGACCAATAAATCCTCCCGAATCGGCGTTGGTTCCGTCGGCTGTAAACACCAGTGCAATAAAATTTGCTTGCCTTCTGGGGTGATCGAATAAATTTTTTTATCCGGTTTTCCCTTCTGGGGCACCGTATGCTTAGACACCCAACCAGCCCCTTCCATTTTGCCTAGTTCTCGATAAATCTGTTGTTGACTAGCTTGCCAAAAACAACTGATACCGTCTTCAAAACGTTTGCCAATGTCGTAACCACTGGCGGGCAACTCAATCAAAATCGACAGGATGGTGTGGGCAAGGGCCATAGCAATAAAAAACCCAGAACGGGCGATTGACATATCCAATTAGTTGAGTATAGACTGACGGCAGCTACTCAACAAATTGTCTAAACTTTGTTGTTAAAAAAGAGTTTTGTATGACTGTTGATCCCCGTGTTACCGCTTCCCTTGTCCCATCTCCGACAGTGATTGTTGAAGCAACTCCGTTCATGATCGCCGAACCGCCTCAGCAGAGAAATACCGGCGGACGTTGGCGGCGGTTACTTCTCTGGGTGGCGATCGCCATAGCTGCGGGGGGAGTGGGCTGGTGGTGGTTGGGGCAAGAACAAAGTACCTCCAATGTCACGGCCATGGCCTCGGCGGTAAGCGAAAAAGCGCCTTTGCCCGTTACGGTGAGTCCCGTTGAGCCGGTTAGGGGTTATCAGGTAAAACGCACCTATACTGGCGAAATTGTTCCCCGCAAGCAAAGCGACTTAGGGTTTGAACAGGGGGGAACTTTGGCGGAGTTGCTGGTGGATAAAGGGGCGGAAGTCATGGAGGGTCAACCTTTAGCGCGGCTAGATACTCGGACGTTAAAAGCGCAAAAAGCAGAATTAGAAGCCCAGCGCTTAGAACTACAAGCGGGATTGGCAGAGTTGAACAATGGCTCCCGTTGGGAAGATATTGCGGCGGGGCAGGGGGCAGTGGCAGAATTAGAAGAACAGTTGACCTTGGCAAGCTTGAAAACCCAACGGCGGGAACAGCTTTATGCGGAAGGGGCAATTTCCTTGGAGCAGTTGGATGAGGAACGGGTGGCAGAGGCTTCCCTCAAACGTCGTTTAGAAATCGCCCAAAGCAATTTAGACAAACTCAATAACGGTAGCCGTCCCGAACCGATCGCCGGCCAACAGGCTCGTATTCAAGGGTTAGACGCACAAATTCGCCAAATTGAGATTCAAATCTCTAAAGCGCAACTTCTAGCGCCCTTCTCTGGCACCATTGGCGATCGCCTGGTTGATCCGGGCATGGTGGTGGGGGCGGGCAGTCCAGTGTTTCGTTTGGTGGCGGCGGGCATGCCGGAAGCTCACATTGGTATTCCCCCCAATCTGTCCGGCCAAATGCGGGCAGGACAAACCTATTCAGTTAACGTCCGGGGTCAAGGTTACAGCGGTACGGTAACAGCTCTCTTGCCTGCGCTCAATAGTAGTACCCGCACCACCACCATCATTTTGCAGTTAAACGATGCCCCAATCCGACTGCGGGCAGGGGAAACGGCCCAGTTAGACGTTACTGAAACCCAGCCTTTAGAGGGATTTTGGGTTACTTCCACTGCCCTGGTGCCGGGGGAACAGGGTTTATGGTCGGTCTATGTTTTGGGAGCAAAACAGCCCCAACCCCATCAGTACATTGTGTCTCGCCAAGATGTAGAAGTGCTCCACACCCAAGGAGATCGCAGTTTGGTGCGGGGGCTATTACAACCTGGCGATCGCCTGATTAGCAGTGGTAGTCATCGCCTGGTGACGGGGCAAACAGTAACGGTGCAGTAGGGAAAATGCCCATGTTTAGTCTTTTTTATCGCAATGGCCGGCTGTTACTATTGACCCTGATTCTGGTGCTGGTATGGGGCGTTACTGCTTTGTTTACCCTGCCCCGCATGGAAGACCCGGAACTGGTACAGCGTTTTGGTACCGTTACCACCAGTTTGCCCGGTGCAACCCCGGAACGGGTGGAAGCGCTGATTACCGAAAAAATTGAAGATAAGCTCCTGGAACTTGAAGAAATTTCCGTCATCGAATCTACGTCGAGTCGAGGCTTATCCATCATTGAAATTGAATTGGACGAGGCCATTCAAAATGTTGACCCAGTCTGGTCAAAGGTGCGTAGCGAGTTAAACGATGTGGTGCCCTTGCTGCCGTCAGACGCCAGTGAACCAGAATACGAGGCGGGTGACCCCGTTGCCAATGCCTTAATTGTGGGCTTGACCTGGGAACTGGACAGTCCCGCCAATTTTAATCTTCTTCAACGGGTCGGTGATCGCCTAGTGCAGCAACTCCGGGAGTTACCGGGGACAAAGCAAGTGGAAATGGTGGGGGATGTGCCGGAAGAAATTCAAGTAGAAATACAACCGGCGGATCTAGTGCGTTTAGGTTTGACTCCCAGGGCCTTAGCCCAGCAAATTGCTGCCAGTGATGCCAAAGTGTCCGCCGGACAACTTCGTAGTCCCCAAACCAATTTGTTAATTGAAATCAATAGTAATTTGCAAACCCTAGAGCAAATTCGCCAAATTCCGATCAAAGTTGCTACTAGCGGCGAAAGCCAACGGTTGGGTCACATCGCCCAAGTCAGTAAAGGGGTACAAGCTCCTCCCTCCTCCTTGGCCTTGATTGGTGGCAAACCGGCGATCGCCATTGCGGCTACGGTGGAATCTTCAGTCCGGGTGGATCAATGGGCCAAGCAGGCCCAGGTGGTGTTAACGTCCTTTGAACAGGATCTGGGAGCAGGGCTGGGGCTGACGGTGGTGTTAGACCAAAGCCAGTATGTACAGCAACGGCTCAATGGGGTCTGGCAAAACTTGCTGGTCAGTTCCGGGTTAGTGATTGTCGTGTCACTGGCAATGTTGGGACTGAAAGCGGCCTTGGTGGTGGGAACGGCGTTACCCCTAGCTACGTTGATGGTGTTTGGGGCCATGGGGGCGTTGAACATCCCCCTACACCAAATGTCTGTCACCGGCTTGATCATTGCCTTGGGGTTATTGATTGATAACGCCATTGTGGTGGTAGATGAAGTACAGCACCATCTCCAGCAGGGGATGCCACCGGAAAAAGCTGTTGCCGACACAGTGCAACACCTCTGGATTCCTCTTCTGGCTTCCACATTAACCACAGTCTTAGCCTTTGTGCCCATTGCCTTTTCCCCCGGTGCCACAGGGGAATTTATCGGGGCGATCGGGGCAACCGTCATCCTCGCCCTGGTCAGTTCTCTACTGTTATCCCTCACAGTGATTGTCACCTTTGCCGGCAAAATGGCACCGTGGCAACCCTTTCAGCGCTACCCATGGCTACAAACTGGGGTGAGCCATGCCGCTTTGGCCCGTGCTTACCGTTGGAGCTTGGAGGGGCTTTTTCGACGACCCTGGTTAACCATTGGTCTCTGTTTAGTTTTACCTCTAGGGGGATTTTGGCAATTTGCCCAGCTAGAGCAGCAATTTTTTCCCCCCACCAACCGCGACCAGTTTCAAATCCAATGGACGTTACCCGCCGCCACTGCCATTACTGCTACCCAAGCCCAAGTTCAACAGGCCCGGGACTTAATCCTGGAATATCCTGATGTAGCTGATGTTCACTGGTTTCTGGGGGAAAGCGCCCCCGCCTTTTTTTATAACGTTATTCCCGACCGAGAAAATGCGGCCAACTATGCCCAAGGTATTGTCCAACTCCGCTCTACGGACAATCTCCGCAACCTTATCCAAAACCTTCAACAGGCCCTAACCCAAGCTTTTCCCGAAGCGCAGGTACTGGTGCGACAGTTAGAACAGGGCCCGCCCCTGGCCGCTCCCATTGAATTGCGGTTATCTGGGTCAAATTTACGGGAATTGAGGTTACTCGGCGATCAGTTACGGCGGGAATTAAGCACGATAGAAAATGTGATTCACACCCAAGCGAATCTCTCGGAAGCTTTGCCGAAACTCGCGTTACAGGTGGATGAAGTCCAAGCCCGTTTGGTGGGGTTAGATCACCAGGCGATCGCCAATCAATTACAGGCCACGCTAGAAGGGGTAACTGGGGGATCTGTTTTAGAAGCTACCGAAGATGTGCCGGTTCGTGTCCGGGTCAATTCTTCTACCCGTCAAGATCTCGCTCAGATTCGTTCCTTGGATCTACTCACCCCCAACGGTGAACTGCTCCCTCTCACGGCGATCGCCGATATGACGCTAGTGCCAGGCGTGGCGCAAATTAATCGCTATAACGGTAAACGGATTAATACCGTGCAAGGCTTTTTAACCGCTGGAGCTTTACCTTCTAATACTTTGGCGCAATTGCAGGAACAACTGCAAGCTCAAAATTTCTTGTTACCGCCAGGGTACGACCTAGCTTATGGCGGCGAAGCCGATGCCCAGGGGACAGCGGTGGCCAATCTTTTGGGCTTGGTAGGAATTTTAGTGGTGACCATGGCTGCGACGTTAATCCTATCCTTCAATTCCTTCCGCTTAGCCGCCCTGATTGGCTCGGTAGCCCTATGGTCAGTGGGTTTAGCCGCCCTTGCCCTGTGGCTGTTCCAAGCACTTTTTGGCTTTACCGCCATTTTAGGAACGTTGGGCTTAATCGGGTTAGCTATTAACGATTCCATTGTGGTTCTGGCTGCGTTGCAGGAAAACCCCTTAGCTCGCGTGGGCCATGCCCAAGCCACCTCCACCGTTGTCTTGAAAGCCACCCGTCATGTCCTTGCTACCACCTTTACCACCATTATTGGCTTCACTCCACTGCTGTTGGATGAAACTGGATTTTGGCCTCCCTTGGCGATCGCCTTAGCGGGGGGATTGGGGGGCGCAACTTTATTAGCACTGTACTATGTACCCGCCGCCCATCTTTTGCTGATGAGAAGCCATCATCCACTTAACAAACCATTGTCAAATTAGGACTACCATGTGCATCTTGAACAAAACCTACAATTACAGAAAATTTATTTCCCAAAATCCTTACAGGATAAGCATTTCAAGGGTTGATTTTTTGAGCAAAGAAATTTTTAGAGGCTGGAATCCAGTAATCAGTATTTGGACATTCCCCTTAGTTTTCGACCCTTCCGGATTGTCCAATTTTTCACTCAGGTTCACTTTTTGATGAAAAACAATGTCTCCCCTATCTTGGCTTTCATTTTTTCAGACCCCTGGTCGCCTAACCTCTGCGTATCAACACCTGATGGCACTTCATTGGAGTATGTCGTGGTGTTACTTCTGTTTATTTCCCACAGGGTTGATTATGGCGGATTTGTCACGGGAGGTTCCCATTCGCTCTGATCTATATGATTTTCATAAAGGATTGGGAGTTTTTGTCATCGGTTTACTGCTCTGGCGCATTCTAGTTTTGTTGCGAGTCTGGTGGAAAAAGTATTCCCGTCGCACTCCTCGTTTCTCAACGGCATGGTGGCGCAAGGTGACCCTACATTCTCTGTTGTATTTATTCATGCTGGCTGTTCCCCTCAGTGGCTTATTTTTTTCCAACTCTTTCAAAAGCAGTAATGTTTTTTTTCTGGGAATGACCGTTCCCGATTTATTTTCAGAAAATGAAGCTCGTGTTGACCTCGGGCGATCACTCCATTTTTGGTTGTCCTATCTCTTCCTCACCGTTATCGTTTTACACGTTTTTCAGCAACGGAAAGTCGTCAGAGCAATTTGGCGACGGTGGACAGAATTTTTAACCCATATTCGCGCTTAGACGAAAGGACTAGAAGTGGACTTTTGGAGGCCATCTCATAGCACCGAAAACATCTATTTAGTTTATTGACCTCAACTCATTGGTAAACATTTTTTATGACTTCTTTACTTGACATCTACCAACTCGGTGATCTCTCCCTAAAAAATCGGGTGGTATTGGCTCCTATGACTAGAGCTAGAACCGGGGATGATCGGGTTCCCACGTCCCTAATGGTGGAATATTATTGCCAACGGGCCAATGCGGGTTTGATAATTACCGAAGCTACGGTAGTTTCTGAAATTGGCATCGGTTGGAATAACACCCCTGGTATTTATAATGATGCCCAGGTTCAAGCTTGGAAGGCGATTGTACAGGGAATTCACCACGCAGGATCGAAAGTTTTTCTGCAACTCTGGCACTGTGGCCGGGCTTCCCATCAATCTTTTCATCCCCATTTGGGTTTACCCGTTGCTCCCTCGGCGATCGCCATTAACGGCGACTATATCCATACCCCGGATGGAAAACAGGCTCATCAAACACCCCGGCCATTAACCGTTCAAGAGATTGCTGCCACAGTAGAAGATTATCTCCAAGCCGCTGTGCGAGCTAAGGAAGCCGGCTTTGATGGGGTGGAAATCCACGGAGCCAACGGCTATTTAATTGATGAATTCTTACAGTCTAAAACTAATCAACGTACTGACGCTTATGGGGGTAGTTTAGAAAATCGCTTCCGTTTTTTACGCGAAGTGACTGAAGCTGTTTTAACGGTGTTTCCGTCCCAAAGGGTGGGGGTTCGTCTATCTCCCAATGGCGTTTTTAATGATATGGGATCCCCCGATTATAGAGAAGCTTTTCCCTATTTTGCACAACGCTTAAACGCCTACAATTTGGGTTATTTGCATATCGTAGATGGTCTAGCATTTGGTTTCCATGACTTGGGAGAACCCTTAACTTTGGCTGATTTTCGATCAGTTTATTCCGGAACCCTGATGGGGAATTGTGGTTATACCCAAGCTACTGCGGAAACGGCGATCGCCGAAGGAAGCGCTGATCTAATTGCCTTTGGTCGTCCCTATATTTCAAATCCAGATCTGGTACAACGCTTTGCCAATGGTTGGGCTTTAGCTCCAGACCCTGATCCCAAAGTTTGGAATGGGACAGAGGGAAATTATTCAGCAGGATACACGGATTTTCCAACCTATCTTAGCCAAAGCTGATCACGACCGCTGCTCTGAATAGGCTAGTTTTTGCTGGCCACTAATGGGAACTGGAGTCCGCCCGGCTAAAGCTGGGCTTTCTGTGGGGTTCAAATTTGATGACACCGTGGATTACCACCGTGCATTGAGGATGTGGGGAATCTATCCATACTCAATCCTATATTTCAAAGACTCAATGAAAATATTTTGAACGCATTCTTATACCC
>NZ_JADEWJ010000111.1:0-10798 GCF_015207725.1 Synechocystis sp. LEGE 06083 | reverse complement strand
ACTTTTTGTCTCCGCATTGTATTGAATATCAGGATCTCTGGGGAATCAAATAGCAAAATTGGTGCATCAGCAAAGCTTCTAATAATTTCTAGCAGTAATCCATAACCCCTGGCTAGGTTTTTATCGGTCTGAGCTCGGTTGATAAAACTATGGGCTCCAATCACCTGCTCGTGGAAGCTGATAATGGACACAGCAAAATCAGAAGCTTTGTGCTTAGCCATTCGAGAACTTAACCGGAGAAACTCAGGACTAGAACGACGCTGAAGGAAACTTATGTGGTCAGTATCAAGCAGATATTTCACCTTTACCTATGATCATCGATTAATTCGTCAGACTGTCTAAACATGCGTCCATATTCTAAAATTTCTAAAAAAGCTGCATCATCGGAGATTGATCCCACCATTTTTTCCAGCCAGTTTCCATGGCTATCACTGCTGTCAACTTTATTTTGAAGCTCAAGAACTACTTGTTCTAAATTTGTTAAACGTTGTTCGATGGTGGCGCTTTCTGACATAGCAAATACCGAATAAAATCTTTGGCTCAGGTGGGCAGGGAGAAAGACTTTTGTTCAAGATAATTTATTTTATCTCCTATTCTTTGCAGTCCCTACCCTTTGATTCTACTGTTATACCGTTGCCATAGCCACGATCGCCAAGAGGGTATTGATAAGGTAAAAGGAGCCCACAATCTGGGTTTCGGTCCAGCCGCTTAGTTCTAAATGGTGGTGGATGGGGGCCATTTTTAACAACCTTTTGCCTACGCCGTCGGGGCCTTTGGTGGCTTTGTAGTAACCCACTTGGGCAATGACGGAGAGGGATTCCGCCAGGAAAATGCCGCTGATCAATAGCAGCCCCCAGAGGTTGCCGGTCATGATGCCTACGGCCGCTAAACTACCGCCCAGGGCTAAGGACCCCGTATCTCCCATAAATACCCGGGCAGGATTATGGTTATGGTGTACAAAACCAATACAGCCACCAGCCATGGCACAGCAGAAAAAGGCTAAGGCGGGATTGTCCTTCGCCACCAATAAACCCAACCCCACAAAGGCGATCGCCCCGGTGCCGGCGGCTAAACCATCCACCCCATCGGTCAAATTGGTGGCATTGCTTTCCGCCACTAGGGCAAAGGTTGCCACTAACCAAAAAAGGAAACCCAGAGGTAAGACAAATTGCATAATGCGAATGTTGGTGATGTCCGTTGGCCCATAAAAAAATAGCCAAGCGCAAAAAATAACGGCGATCGCCACCTGTAAAAATAATTTCTGTTTAGGGGTTAAACCTTTATTGGATTTGTATTTTAGAATTTGCCAGTCATCCACCCAACCGATGGCCATATAGCCCAAAGTTACCAAGGCCACCACCATGACATCAGGGTTAAACTGGGTGCCCACCACGGCGATCGCCACCGCCACGGGTATAAAGAAAATTCCCCCCATGGTAGGAGTACCCGCTTTTTTTAGATGACTTTGGGGGCCGTCGGACTGGATCACTTGGCTTGCTTTCAAATTTACCAACATTGGTACCACCGCCATACCAATTAAGGCCGTGACCAAGGCCGTAAAACCCAAGGCAATCAGTAATTTCCCATTGCCTAACCAAGGCAGACCTGCCCAGCTACTCAACAGGGCCATCAGGGCTAAAGCCAAGGCCCAGAGCAGGATTAGCAAAGTTTTACCGCTGGGATTTTTCCAACTGGGAAGGGACGAAGATTTTGCGTTGGCCATAGTCAAAAAATTAGTTCAGGGGTTGATCAATGACGTTTTCTCCATCAGACTAGCATCAAGGTTGCTGGCCTTTGGCTGTCGATTTTGCTGACAGATTGTAAGTATCAAGAACCATGCCCTTAATTACCAAACTAAAAAAATATCGACGCAAATATCAACGCTTCTTCTGGCTCGGTTGTGTTGTTTTAGCCCTACTACTGATTATTCCCCATCCCAGCCAAGCTCAGTTTGTGATGCCCCAAGGCTTTAGCACCCAGGGTGATTATCAACCCCCCGGAGTTTCCCGTTATGGCCCCATCGAAGTGGCCCCCGTACGATCGCCCGTTGATAACAGTTTTTTGTTTGATGTGGCATCTCCCACCGTGTATAACCGCCAAGAGAATACCAGCGAGGTCCCCGTAGAGCAGAGAGCCCAGGACATTGAAAGCAAACTGGAACTGGCCATTTTCACACGGGACATGAATCCCGATGATCTAAGGGTAGAAACATCTCGGCTTAACAATGTGGTGGTGGTTACTGTTAGCAATGATGATTATCCCCTTCCCCTGGTGCTGGCCTCCGTTACGGAAAATGATGCCGACTTTAACGGGCAACCTATCGATGTTTTAGCAGAGCAATGGCGGGACAAACTGGATAAAGAAATTCGTCGGGGCCAGGCCAGCACTACCCAAGAAGCCTTACAGCAATCTTTTACTAAAGCTTTCCAAATATTTGCAGTGCTTGTGGTGGCAACGGTCATCATTGGCGGCATTAAATATCTAATTTCTCGTTATCATCAAAGGCTTCTCAAGCAGAAACAGGCGATCGCCGCTGAAAAACAAGCGGAGTCGGAGAGCTTGGCTAACCATGATCAAGACCCCATAGAAGTTAGCTATACTACCCCGGAAGTGCTAGGGGAACAACAACGGCTCTTTTGGCAAAGATTACCCCAAATACTTAGTATCGACCGCAAAATTGGTTTTTGGAAGTTTGTCCAGTGGCTATTATTTTGGGTGATTATCCTCGGTTGGTACTTTGGCTTATTTGCCATCTTCCGGGAAATTCCCGGCCTAGCCACCCTCAGTGGCGCAATTTTAGGTAGGCCATTGCAATTACTACTGCTATGGTTTTTCATCGGCTTAGTCATCCGCATCAGCCATCGCATCATCGAATTGCTACAAAACAATTGGCAGAATAATAATACTGCCGGACTGAATAAATTTATCAATCTAGGGGATAACCAACGGCGAGATCTGCGCATTTCTACCATCGCTGGAGCTATCAAAGGCATGGTGACCGTGGTGATTACCGCCAGCGGCCTGTTAACAGCCCTGACCATCGTGGGGATTCCCACCGGTTCCGTGGTGGCGATCGGGGGTTTATTGGCCTTGGCCATTTCCTTCGGTGCCCAAAGCTTGGTCAAGGATTTGGTGGATGGATTTTTGGTGTTAGCGGAAGATCAGTATGCCATCGGGGATGTAATTGATGTGGGCTTCGCCGCCGGAGGGGTGGAAAATTTAAACCTACGAGTAACCCAATTACGGAGTGCCGGAGGGGAATTGGTCACCATTCCCAACAGCGCCATCACCCAGGTTAAAAATCTGACTCGTTCTTGGTCTCGGGCTAATTTAAGTGTAAATGTGGCCTATGACACTGACCCAGCAAAAGCCATTAACGTCCTGCGCCAGGTGGGGGAAGACCTGTACAACGACCCGGAATGGCACGACAAAATGCTGGCAGTTCCCGATGTGTTGGGCATTGATAGTCTTACCCATGAGGGCATGAGCATCACCATCTGGATTCAAACAGCCCCCGCTCAGCAGTGGTCAGTGGGGCGAGAATTGCGTTTCCGAGTGCGTCAGGCCCTGACGGAAAATAACATCGAAATCGGTGTTCCCCGGCAGATATACACCACTAATCCGTCCGCCAACCCTCCCTTTAGTGCGCTTGAATCCAGTGCGGAAAGTTAGTATTCCCGGGATTCAGACCTCTCCTAGGTAGATGCCCAACGATTTGGCGGTTTTAACCATAAAGCCATCCTTGTCCACCGGGAAAGCACAGCGGTTTTCCTGGTGACATTTCTTAATGATGCCGATAATGGGCTGCAAATCAGTGTGCTCCACTTGGCCATTGCGCCAAATCACCACTTGGTCATAAATACCCTGTTCAATCAATTCCACTGCCTTGATGCCAAACACCGTCGCCAATAGGCGATCGAAAGATAGAGGTGTGCCACTCCGCTGTAAATGGCCCAGGGTGGTAGCTCGAATATCCAAATCGATTAAATCACAAAAACTAGGATCTTTAATTTCACACAGATGCTGGCTGGTTTGACTAATTTTTTCCGCTAGATAGTCAGCAATATACTTATCCTTTTGTTCGTTTTGATCATGGACACCTTCAGAAATAACAATGAGGGCAAAATGGCGGCCAGATTGACGCAAATTCACCAGTTGGTCACAGCAACCACGGATAACTTCTGGAGTTAGGCAGGGGGTAATTTCGGGAATTAAAATGATATCAGCTCCACCGGCAATACCCGCATGGAGAGTCAAATGCCCCGCATCCCTTCCCATTACCTGGACAATGATAATGCGTTCATGGCTAGCGGCGGTGAAAGTGAGGTCGTATAAAGCTTGGGTAACAATGTCCACTGCAGTACTAAACCCCACCGCCAAATCGGTAAAAGGCACATCGTTATCAATGGTTTTAGGAATAGCAATAATATGCCAATTTCCCTTGGTAGCTAAGTCATAAATAATATCTAAACTGCCATCGCCACCAACAACAATGAGCGCTTCAATGTCAAGCATGGCATAACCTTTAAGGATGGCAGCGGCGATATCCGGCTGTTCTGGATGCCCTTTACTCAAGGAACCTAAAACGCTACCGCTGAGAAATTGCAGCACATCCAAACCTTTGAGCATTCCGGGCAGAGCATAACCATGTTTGGTCAACAGTAAATCTTCTGCTTGGTATTTTCCATGGGCGACTTCAACAAAACCATCGGTGCCGTAGGGAATGCCATAGACTTCCCACCCCTTGAGAGCTGAGGCCTTAACCACTGATCGAATAATGGCATTGAGGCCAGGACAATCACCACCACTGGTTAAAATTCCAATCCGTTTTATGCCCATACCAAACCCCCTTAATTTACCCGTAATTTAAGTTCTTCAATGGCTGATCCATGGTCAAAATCAAACCCAAATCTATCGGCAATCACTAATCCGCTAGTCTATTAACCTACTGGTTCAAAGGGATCAAGCGCCTTCCAAATGGGGGCATAGGTCTGTAGAGCTTTGACATATTGCACCCGCTCGAAGGCAGTGGGATCGGGGCAATTAAGTTGGCTCATACTACCCTGCATTTGCCGCACAGATTCATATTCGTGCTCTTCCATCCAATGGGCTAAACTATTTTCTAAAGTGTGGATATAGCCGATGCCGTGGCGCAGTAAGGCACTGACCAATTGGGTGACTTTTGCCCCGGCCATTAACACCTTGACCAAATCTACTGTGTGTAAAATTCCACTAGTAGCAGCCAAGTCGCAGTCAATGCGCCCATATAAAATTGCTAACCAATGTAAGGGAAGGCGCATACTTTGGGGGGTACTGAGCAAAATATGGGGATAAACTTCGAGGCTTTCTAGGTCAAAATCTGGCTGGTAAAAACGATTGAACAAAACTAGTCCATCAGCGCCATGATCGGCAAATTTTTTCGCCATATAGGCCATATTGCTAAAGAAGGGGGCAATCTTAACAGCAATGGGAATTTTAACTTCAGCTCTGACAGTTTTTACGATGTCAAGATAATTCTTTTCCACCTCGGTACCAGGCACATCTAGGTCTGTAGGTACGTAGTAAATATTGAGTTCAATGGCGTCAGCCCCGGCCCCCTCCATTTGTTGGGAATAGTCTAACCAGCCTCCTAAGGTAGAGCCATTTAAGCTACCAATAATGGGAATATCTAAACTCTCTTTAGCTAGGCGAATATGGTTGAGATATTCCTCGGAACCAACATGAAAAACCTGAGGTTCAGGAAAATAAGTCAGGGCCTCGGCAAAACTGTTGGTGCCATGGGTTAAATGGTGATGCATTTCCAATCTTTCTTGCCGCAATTGTTCTTCAAAGAAGGAGTGAAGTACGATCGCCGCCGCGCCACTATCCTCCATTTTTTTGAGATTGTCTAAATCTTCTGTCAATGGGGCACAGGAGCCGACCATGAGGGGAGATTTCAGGTCTAAGCCGAGGTATTGGGTAGTGAGATTCATGATGTTAAGGGGATAGGTTTGATGGGAAACTATTCTGGAAAATAATCATGTCTAAAATTATTTTTTAGATGATATCTTCATTAAAATGAACTTAATTAACCAGGTATTAAATCTGAGGGATAAACTTCATTTAAAATTTCTTCTTTGGTAAACGGATTACTTTCAGGAAAATTCTTTAATGGCAATCTAGTTTCAACAGATGCAGATTTTCGTGCGTCATCATAAACCTCATCTAGGACTTGCTCAAAATGACGTTTTAAACTGGGGCTTTTACGAAAAGCTTTGAAAATACGCTTGCGGTGTTCAAAAATGGAACGACGCCAACTGTTACTAATTTTATTAGGTTGGTATTTCCATTTGAGAAGATGCACTAAAAGAACTTCAAGATTACTTTCTAATGCATCTTTTTGGCTCCCACTCATGTCTTCAATTTCTTCAATTAGATTTTCATAATCAAGCTGATCGAGTTGACGATTTTTCAAAAAATTTGCCATAGTTTCAGCCCATAGACAAAAGTCTTGCTCGTAAAGAGTTTTAGTCTCAATTTGGCTAACCATCAACTTATCCTTAATAAATGTTGTTCAACTGATAGGGGAACAGGTAGGATTTTGTCCCCCTAATATCAATTCTAAATAGATTGAGCAGGAGCTTTGCCGGGGGAAAGAGCACCATGGTCATTCCCATTGCTGTTAGAAGCACCTAGGGAACGTTTCGCCAGGTATTCATACATGGCCCAACGGGTAGTGACATCACTCTGGGCTAGTTTCATTAAACGTTTGGCTTCCTCCGGCTGACTACGGGTGAGCATGGCAAAGCGATTCTCCGAATACACCGTTTTATCAATGGGGATTTTGGGCGATCGCATATCCAATTGCAGGGGATTTTTGCCTTGGTCTGTTAGCAATGGGTTATAGCGATAGAGTAACCAACGGCCACTATCCACCAATTCTTTTTGATGATTCATGGCGGTGGTCATGTTGATGCCGTGGGCAATGCAGTGGGAGTAGGCGATGATCAGGGAAACGCCGGGATAGGCTTCCGCTTCCATAAAGGCTTTGATGGATTGTTCGTTTTTAGCGCCCATGGCAATGCTCGCCACATAAACGTTGCCGTAGGTCATGGCCATTAAACCCAGATCTTTTTTGGGAGAAGCTTTACCCCCAGCGGCGAATTTTGCTACAGCGGCCCGGGGGGTGGCCTTCGATGCTTGGCCCCCAGTATTGGAATAGACTTCCGTATCCATGACCAGAATATTGACGTTGTGACCACTGGCCAGCACATGGTCTAAACCGCCGTAACCAATGTCGTAGGCCCAGCCGTCCCCACCGATGATCCAAACGCTTTTTTTGACCAGGTAGTCCGCTACGGAAAGAAACATTTTTGCTTGGGGAGTTTCCAGATTTTGTAAGCGGTTCTTAACCTGTTCTATCCATTGTCGTTGCTCGTAAATGTCGGCTTCCGTGGTTTGCTGATTTTCTAAAATTTCCGTTACCAGGGTTTGCCCCAATTCTTCAGCAAAGGTTGTGAGTAATTCCCCGGCAAATTCGGCCTGCTTATCGATCGCCACTCGGAAACCAAGGCCAAATTCAGCATTGTCTTCAAACAGGGAATTGGACCAGGCAGGGCCCCGACCGTCGGCATTTTGGGCCCAGGGGGTAGTAGGTAGGTTACCGCCATAAATAGAAGAACAACCGGTGGCATTGGCCACCAACATCCGATCGCCAAATAATTGACTGACAAGTTTTAGATAGGGGGTTTCTCCACAACCGGCACAGGCACCGGAAAATTCAAATAATGGCTCCTGCATCTGCTGATGGCTAATTTTGTTGAGATTTAACCCTAGGCGATCGGGATTGGGTAAATTTAAGAAGAAATCCCAGTTGGTTCGTTCCTGTTCCCGCAGAGGTAGCTGGGGCTCCATATTGATGGCCCTTAATCGGGGTTGGGATTTATTTTTCGCTGGGCAGACATCGACACAAATGCCGCAACCAGTGCAATCCTCTGGGGCAACCTGGATCGTAAATTTAGAACCTTGCCAATCGTGGTCTTTGGCGTTGGTGGATTTGAAACTCACCGGAGCGTTGGCCAATTCTCCCTCTTCGTAAACCTTCGCCCGAATCACGGCATGGGGGCAAACAATGACACATTTACCGCACTGCACACAAACATCGGGATCCCAAACGGGAATTTCGTGGCCGACGTTGCGTTTCTCCCATTTAGTGGTGGCCGTCGGATAGGTGCCGTCACAGGGTAGGGCACTCACTGGCAGGTCATCCCCTTGGCGGGCCATGATTTTGCCCAATACTTCCCGCACAAACACCGGAGCTTGGTCGGGCACCACCGCTTTCATTGCCGTAGCATTGTCATCCACTGCGGCAGGAATGGGCACTTGATAAAGATGGGCCAGGGTGGAATCCACCGCTTTAATATTCATCTCCACAATCTCTTGACCCTTTTTGCCGTAGGTCTTTTGGATCGATTGCTTGATTTTGGCGATCGCTTCTTCCCGAGGTAAAACCCCTGCCAGGGCAAAGAAACAGGTTTGCATCACCGTATTTGTGCGGCGACCCATGCCCGCATCCCTGGCCACCTCATTGGCATTGATAGTGTAAACCGCCAGGTTTTTGTCAATGATGGCCTGTTGAACTTTGCGGGGAAACTGCGACCAAATTTCCTCCGGACCGTAGGGACTGTTCACCAAAAACACACCGCCATTAATGGCCGGTTCCAACACCTCAAACTGTTCTAAAAATTCCCACTGGTGACAGGCGACAAAATTGGCTTGGCTAATTAAATAGGTGGAAAGAATCGGTTTGGGGCCAAAGCGGAGATGGGAAACGGTCACCGAACCGGACTTTTTCGAGTCGTAAACAAAGTATCCCTGGGCGTAATTATCCGTATCTTCCCCAATGATTTTGATCGAATTTTTATTGGCTCCCACCGTACCATCGGAACCAAGACCATAAAAAATAGCCCGCACCACCGAGTCCGCTTCAGTGGAAAAATTGGGATCATAGTCAATGCTGGTGTGGCTGAGGTCGTCGTTAATACCTACGGTGAAATGGTTTTTCGGCTCAGCCTGTTGCAAATGATCCAACACCCCTTTGACCATGGCCGGGGTAAATTCCTTGGAGGATAAACCGTAACGTCCGCCGACAATTTTCGGCATCATGCCCGCTTCAAAAAAGGCTGTCAGCACATCTTGATAAAGGGGCTCCCCAATACTTCCCGGTTCTTTACACCGGTCCAATACGGCAATTTTCTGGACTGTTTTAGGTAGGGATTTAACTAGGCGATCGCCAGCGAAGGGACGATAGAGGCGCACTTTTAATAAACCGACCTTTTCCCCCTGGGCAGTTAAAAAATCCACCGTTTCCTGGGCCGTTTCTGCGCCGGAACCCATCAGTACCATTACCCTTTCCGCCTCTGGATGGCCAAAATATTCGTAGGCACGGTAATGGCGACCGGTTAACTGGCCAAACTCTGCCATCACCTGCTCCAGCACTGCCGGATAATCGTCATAGAAGGGATTCACCGTTTCCCTGGCCTGGAAATAGACATCGGGATTTTGGGCAGTCCCCCTCAATTTCGGGCGATCGGGAGTCAAAGCTCGCTCCCGGTGGGCCACCACATCTTCATCCTTAATTAAACTGCGGAGAACGGATTCCGGTAACAACTCAATTTTTTGTTCTTCGTGGGAAGTGCGGAAACCATCAAAAAAGTGCAGTCCCGGTATCCTGGTGGCAAAACTTGTCGCCGTGGCAATCAGAGCAAAATCGTGGGCTTCCTGTACAGAATTGGAGCTTAGCAAGGCAAAGCCAGTGTTACGGGCCGCCATCACATCACTGTGATCACCAAAAATGGATAAACCCTGGGCTGCCAAAGAACGGGCCGCCACATGCAACACCATGGCGGTTAATTCCCCCGCAATTTTGTGCATATTGGGCAACATCAACATCAAGCCCTGGGAAGCGGTGAAAGTAGTGGTCAAAGCCCCCGACTGCAACGCACCGTGTACTGTCCCAGCGGCTCCCCCTTCACTCTGCATCTCCACCACCAAAGGCACCGTTTTCCAAAGGTTGGGACGATGTTCAGAAGCCCAAGCATCCGCCCATTCCCCCATGGGAGAAGAGGGAGTAATGGGATAAATGGCAATGACTTCACTCAACTGATAGGCCACCCGGGCCACCGCTTCATTACCATCGAGGGTTGCATAGGTAGGTAAACTCATAAACGAATCGTCCTCAAAGGATTTAGCAAGGGCAAACAATACCCAAAATGTAGAAAAAGGCAGTTAATTTTTCTAGGTGGGAAGACACTGCCGGACAATTATAAAAATCGAAAAAATCACTAAAAATAGCTATAGGTCAACGGAGATTTAACAACTTTAGAGTTGTTTTTGTTGATATTGATTGAACTAAATTTCCCAAAATCTTAGCTGAGAAATGAAGCTATGGATTGAGCGGTCACCAATGGTGGTTGAACATGACGTTCCCTCTGGGGCTTAGTTTTATCTTGAACCCAAAATCAGAAAATGGAACAATTTCTTATTGTTTTTTAACGAGATTAAATACTGTGAAGTTTTGTAATTGATCCGTGCCAAGCAAAAGATTTTGCCTTAGCTATTGTTGGGATTGCCATGACAGCGGCAATATTAACTTGATTGTTGACTTCACTCGGATCGACTAGTTGATCAAATTTCAGCAATTTCTCCAAGAAATTAGCCCTAAGAAGTTTTTTAAAAGCTCCCTGTCCCACATTATTCCCCTCTCGCCAGCAATGTTGAACTGTTCCCCTCACTGGCGATCGCCGTTTAGCCATTCCCG
>NZ_JADEWJ010000463.1:0-1178 GCF_015207725.1 Synechocystis sp. LEGE 06083 | reverse complement strand
GTCAGAGGCCGAGGTCAGACCAGGGCCAAGATTTTCCGGTTCCCATAATCCTGCCAACTGAAAATGGAGATGATCATCCTTATCCCGTAGTCGGGGATAAACCACCCAAAAATGGGGATCTTCTAAGTTGACATGGCGTTTAAACAGACTAAAAGTTTTTCCCAATAACACCGACTCCACAATGTCCCCGGTTTCCGTCACCAATATCCCCCGTTGACTGGATTCCTCGCTGGCATAGTAGCGCCCATATACCACCCCGATCGCCCGGAATTGCTTGGGGTGACTGGGGGGAGAAATGGGATGCTGACGGGGTTGTAGCGCGGAATCGGCCATGGATGATCAGAGTCAGTGTTTAAAAGTTGGAGGGCTGATTTGACGCCCGATGGACACTAGGCACATTCTACCTTGAACTATCTAAGCGGATTGTTTTTGGGCAATGTCAGATAAAATGAGCCTGGAATCCCTGACCCTTTTACCCTCCTTGCCATGACCGCCCCCTTTACCCCTACCGAAATCGCCGCCGAAGGTATAAAACCCGAGGAGTACCTGGATATTGTGCAACGGCTGGGTCGCCATCCTAACAAAGCTGAGCTTGGCATGTTCGGTGTCATGTGGTCAGAACATTGTTGTTATAAAAATTCCCGGCCCCTATTGAGTAATTTTCCTACCGAAGGGGAACGGATTTTAGTAGGCCCTGGGGAAAATGCCGGCGTCGTGGATCTGGGGGATGGCTTGCAACTGGCGTTTAAAATCGAATCCCATAACCATCCCTCTGCAGTGGAACCATTCCAGGGAGCAGCCACCGGGGTGGGGGGCATTCTGCGGGACATTTTCACCATGGGAGCGAGGCCGATCGCCATTTTAAATTCCCTACGGTTCGGTAATTTGGACGATGCCAGAAATCGACGTATTTTCACCGGGGTAGTGGATGGCATCAGTCATTACGGTAATTGTGTTGGTGTGCCCACCGTAGGGGGAGAAATCTATTTTGATCCAGCCTATTCCGGTAATCCCTTAGTCAACGCCATGGCCTTGGGCTTGATGGAAACGGAAGAAATTGTCAAAGCCGGGGCTTCTGGGGTGGGCAATCCGGTTTTATATGTGGGTTCCACCACGGGGCGAGATGGCATGGGGGGAGCCAGCTTTGCCAGTGCTGAATTAACGGATCAGTCCATGGA
>NZ_JADEWJ010000462.1:0-1184 GCF_015207725.1 Synechocystis sp. LEGE 06083 | reverse complement strand
TCCCTACCCCCTTCGATTTTAAAACAGCGCCCCGAAGCAGAAGGCCATGAATTCTACGCTACGGGAACTTCCATGGTGTTACATCCCAAAAATCCCTACGTTCCCACGGTGCATCTTAATTACCGCTACTTTGAAGCAGGCCCGGTGTGGTGGTTTGGTGGTGGAGCAGATTTGACTCCCTACTATCCCTTTGCGGAGGATGCGGCCCATTTCCATCGCACGCTGAAGAATGCCTGTGACCAGACCCACGGGGAATTTTATCCGGTGTTCAAACGATGGTGTGATGAGTATTTTTACCTGAAACATCGCCAGGAAATGCGGGGCATTGGGGGGATCTTTTTTGACTACCAAGATGGCAATGCTCCCCTCTACCGTGGCCCCGACGCCAGTGGCCCAGCAGCCCAATACAGTGAGCAATTGGCCCCCATTGCTCCCCTCGGTTGGGAAGATTTATTTAGCTTTGCTCAACGCTGTGGTCGAGCATTTTTGCCAGCTTACAGCCCTATTGTGGAAAAACGTCGCCATACTGAATACGGCGATCGCCAACGGCAGTTCCAGTTATATCGTCGGGGTCGGTATGTGGAATTTAACCTGGTTTATGACCGGGGTACCATTTTCGGTTTGCAAACTAATGGCCGCACGGAATCCATTTTGATGTCCCTGCCCCCCTTGGTACGGTGGCAATATTGCTATAGCCCGGAAGCCGGTAGCCCGGAAGCGGAATTAACGGAAAAGTTCTTGGTCCCCCAGGACTGGGTTAATAGCTGAAATCTGCACTAGTTTTTACCGTTTACCTCTGCATTAGGCTGAGAATTAGTCTTGGTCTAATGGAGAGGGGTAATAATAGGAACTAACCATGCTTTCAGGAAGGAGGCTCGTACCATGTTGCTATCCCTAGACCGCATTAGTGTGCTTCCCGGCCAGACGTTGGTTTTAAAGGATGTGGACTGGGACGAATTTGAGGCTCTGTTGGAAGAACTGGGGGAACACCGTGGTTCTCGCATTGCCTACTGTCACAAGCAGTTGGAGGTCATGGCTCCCCTTGCCGAACATGAGATTGCTAAAGCATTAAGCGCCGATCTGATTAAGGTTTTATTGGAAGAACTAGACATTGAGTTTTATCCCCTCGGTTCAACAACGTTTAAAAATAAATTTCTCGGCCTAGGTTTGGAGCCGGATAACTG
>NZ_JADEWJ010000008.1:0-31647 GCF_015207725.1 Synechocystis sp. LEGE 06083 | reverse complement strand
GGGTAACGGGTTGCACTGGGGCCACCGGAGCGGGGGCATCAATTTCCAAGCTTCCTGTAGTACCACCGGGTAAGGACCAAACTAAACTGCCAAGGATAACAAGCCCGCCTAAGGACAGATTGTAGAGACTGTAGCCCTGACGAAAACTTGTTTTCTGGCCTTTTAACTTTGACTGGGACTGCATGGTCAGGTCCTCACACACACATACGGATGGCAAAATACTCCCTTGATTGTAGAGGGTTAGGTTGGAAATGCAAACAGAAGGGGGTGGAACGGAATTTTTCTGGTACTAAGGCTAGGCAACTTCATGGCCCGCCGAGGCGATCGTCAACCCCTTTCCTAAATAGGGTTTCTTTGCTGTGTCTGTAGTGGAAATCTAGGGGTTGACATATCCTTTTATAGTTTTTTGCATAGCCCTGAAAAAAGGCAGGTACCATAATAAGAAGACAAAGTTTCAATCTGCTAATTGAATCTCTTTTGGTACATGCCCCTTGCCGCGGGGCATTGCGGAATTTTATTCCTCAATGGGCGGACAAAACAATACCAGTTCTCATTGTTCCTAGGGATAACAATTGACGACGATTAATCTTAATCATAATGTCTTTTTTGCTTGGGCCTTAATATTTTTCATAACGTTTAAAAATTTCCACCTTTCCTTTATTATTAAATGCTAAAACCTCAAAAGGTTGTTTGCGATTTTCCATTTCCATACCGGGGGTGCCACTGGGCATGGCCGGGACAGATAACCCCGCCATTTGAGGCTTTTGTTTGAGAAAACGTTTAATATCATCAGCCGGAACATGGCCTTCTATGACGTAGCCATTAATAATCGCAGTATGACAAGAGGCTAAAGTTTGCGGCAATTGATGCTGTTGCTTAATCACGTCCATTTCATCGGTTTTAATATCCGTAACTTGAAACCCTTGTTTTTTTACATGGTCAATCCAACCACCACAACAACCGCAGGAAGGACTACGATAAACGGTCATCTTGTTATTCCCTGTGTAAGATTCTCGGGACTGATCCCAAACACTGGCTAAGACAGTGGCATTATTCTCATGAGAAAGCGCGATAGCATTGTTGTTCGGGTAAAAAGAAAGGTTCCCGAACAAGGCGACTAATTAGCACCGGCGATTGCCGCAATAAAACGAATATTTAACATAATTTTTGTTCCTTCAATGGTTTACCAACCATCCTATCAGATTAGCTAAACTGATAGGACAAGTGTTGCTAGTTTTTATATTAACAGATAACTATAAAATGGAGATGAAATCAACAATTTTTTGCATCATATTAACGCCCCTTACTGCTACTATTATATTTGTTGACGAAGTAGGAAATATTCCCAGGTATTTGTCATTTAGCATGGTAAAGTTACCTTGACAAATGGTAGATACACAAAAAAACACTGCTCTTTTCCCTTCGACTTTTCACCTCGATATGCCCTTGATGCTTAATGGCGATCGCCTGGGGGAGCGGGTAGCGATGACGCAGAGAGGTAGAGATAAAACCTGACCTTATGTCGTCTCGCGTATCTTTGTTGTGGTAGACCTGATATTTTAAGCATGACCTGGTTTGAAAGATCGCAGCCCCTACTAATTATCTTTTCAGTACTACTGGGGTTAGGTCTGTCCCTAATAGGTGATGTTGCTACCCTGTCAGGCCATCTTATTACACCGCTGTTGATGGGAATGTTGTACGCGGCGTTTTTGCCTATTCTGCTGCGGCATCTGGGCGGAGCTTTTCGCAACTACCGCGTGACTATTTCTAGTTTGGCGATCAACTTTGTCTGGACACCCCTGCTGGCTTGGGGGTTAGGAGTCCTGTTTCTGCGGGATGCGCCGGATTTGCGGGTGGGTCTACTGATGTTGATGGTGACCCCCTGTACAGACTGGTATTTATTATTTACTGGCATTGCCAAGGGCAATGTTAGCCTCGCAACGGCGCTACTACCGCTGAATTTTATTTTGCAGATGGTGCTGTTGCCCGTTTATCTGGCTCTATTTGCCCAGGCCGAGGTGTCCCTCGATTTTGGCGTATTGGTAAGCAAAATAGCTATCGTTCTGTTGATTCCGATGGGGTTGGCTTTACTGTCTCGTTACGCAATAGGCCGGCTAAAGGGTCCAACCTGGCTCCATCAAAAGCTGCCGCAGGTGGCGATGGTACAGCTCCTTTGCTTAAACTTGGCGATCGTTGCTATCTTTGCCGCCGAGGGAGCTACCGTTTTACAACAACCCGACCTCGTGCTGCGGTTACTTCTGCCAATTGGTCTATTTTTTATCATCAATTTCCTCCTGTCCCAACTGGTAGGCCGAGCCATAAAGTTGGCCTATTCAGAGGTAGCTTGCCTAACTTGCACAACCCTAGCGCGGAATTCTCCGGTTGCTCTAGCAGTAGCTGCAGCCGCCTTTGGCGATCGCCCCTTGATTGCCCTAACCCTGGTAATCGGCCCGCTGATAGAACTGCCGATTATGGCACTGGTGGCGCAGGTACTCTTGCGCTCTCGCTCTGACTATTCCAAGCCCTCACGTTTGGAATAGAATAAACCACCAAAGTTTTGGATTCATGGGGATAGCTCAGCTTGTAAAGCGTCCTAAGACCCTAGTTTAGAGTCCTGTCTAGCCCTTACGGTACAGATTAAAGGTTAAGACCCATAGCTCACTCATGCGGTCGGGAGAAGAACCATGCAGATCCAAAAAATGTTAGCGATAGCTCTAGGAATCGTGGTTGTGGCAGCCCCTGGAAGTCCAGTAGGCATGCGGAGTGCCCATGCGGTGGAGCAAGCTAGCACTAGTCTCGTAAATCAGGGCCGACAGCAGGCGAAGCAGGGGCAGCTAGAGAAAGCGCTCTCAACCTACAGCCAAGCTATTCAAGCCAATGGCAGCAGTGCCGACGCCTATTTTTATCGCGGTATTGCCTACCACGACCTAAGAAATTATCAGCTAGCCATCACCGACTTTTCCAAAGCACTTGAGCTTCGCCCCAACCATCCAGAAACCTTGTACAACCGGGGAGAGGCTTATGTTCACATAACCAATACCGATGCAGCGATCGCCGATCTGACCCAGGCTATTAAGTTAGCTCCTGACGTTGTGCAGCCTTACTTAGATCGCGGCCTTGTCTTTGCCTCCACCGGCAAATTGCCCCAGGCCCTCCGTGACTTAGATACTGCCATTACTCTGGCCCCAGGTAACGCCGATGCCCACTACAACCGAGGCAAAATCTACACTGAACTGGGCAATGGTAAAGCAGCCATTTCAGACTTCAATACCGCGCTCCGCTTCAATTCTGAGATGGCTGAAGCCTACGGCAATCGGGGTATTTTGCAGTACCAGCTCGGCAACCCGCAAGCTGCCATGGCCGATTTGCGTCAGGCGGAAGCGCTCTTTCAGACCCAGGGCGATGCTCAAGGCTATCAGCAAACTTTACAGTTCATACAGCAGGTGAAACAGGGGAGTAAACAAACCCCATAAAACTAACAAACCTAAATCTCTGAACAGATTTCCAATGGGAACGATTCTCAGTATCATGGACAAAAAGCCTAGGAACCTAATTGATGGCTAATGCTCGTCCAACAAACAAACTTCCCATTCAAGCGACTGGCGCTCCCGGCTGTGACACATCACTAGTGCATTTAGACAACGTGCGCCAGGTACAACCCGAGGTTTTGAGTACCGAGAAGGCCCAGCGGATGGCAGAGTTTTTCAGTGCGCTTTCCGACCCCCACAGGCTCAAGCTACTGTCGGCCCTAGCCCAGCAAGAACTTTGTGTGTGCGATCTGGCGGCGGCGGTGAAAATGGGTGAATCGGCGGTGTCTCATCAGCTACGGGTGCTGCGATCTCAGCGTCTAGTCACCTACCGTCGCCAAGGCCGCAACGTCTACTATGGACTTGCCGACGACCATATTATGAACCTCTACCGGGAAGTGGCCGAACACCTGGATGAGTGACATAATGCTTTGCAGTTCAGCAAGCAAATTTTTTTATTGATAACTAACGCCACTGTCATGTGACTTAGGCAAGTACCGTAGACCCATTCCAATAAAGGATAGAAACAGGACTCCCATGGCTCCGGCTAGCGGGTTTTGGTTTAGCCCCGTTACCCACTCCGGCACTTGCTCAGTGTAAATCACCAAATCCCCCACATCGACTAGGTAATAGCCCGCTACTAGTCCCCCATGCAGTCCAATGGCCAGTCCTAGCCGTCCGGCAGTGTGCTGGCGTGCCCAGCCAAGGGTCAGCCCCAGCAGTAGTAGGCCCGGAAAACTAGGCAGGCTCTCTACAATAGCTTCCCACGGTTTGATAAAGTGCACTGCCGCATAGATAGTGCCGCTGGCCCACAGTGCTGGAGTAAACCCCCAGTTGTACCGCAGTTCATCTATCAGCCAGCCGCGAAATAGTAGTTCTTCGGCCAAGCCAACAGCTAGACCCACCAATAATCCCTCTAGGGCAATTCGGACTAGGGTGGGCGGTGCTGGTTGCCAAGTGAGCCAACCTAACCAACCCTCCAGGGTAAACAGTAGCTTCAGGCTCACTAGACCCACGACTATCCCCATTGCTAGCTCTCGCCCAAATTGGGCTGTTGCTTCTAGCCCGTGGGCGCGCAGCGGTTGAGTTTGTCCATGCACGCGGCGACCCCATGGCACCAGCCAAACCACAAATAAAACGTAAAGCAAAACTAAGGGAATAACGCTCAGAGAGCCATCGGTGCCCAACCACGCATAGAGAAACAGGGCAATGGGCACCCAAACCAACGCCAACAATAACAGAAAGCACAAAACCCTTATTGCGGCAGGATAGTGAACCAGCTTATGCAGTTGAATCATGCCAAAAACATCAGTTTAATCCGGTTGCCATTGTATTTCAGCATTCGGGAAGGAATATAAAACACTGGTTCTGCTCCTGGCAATAAACCTGGAAGAGAGGTTATAAGTCGTCTTAGATTCTATTTTATGATGTATTATCTGAATAAGTTTTCAGATGTTCAGGAGAATATCTTCAGGTAATCCAATGGCAGACTCCCACTCGAACGGTACTTGCGCTCACGACTCTAACCAAAGCGGTGACGTAGATAGCTGTGCTGCTCACCCGTCAGCTACCAATCAGGGGTCAGAGGCTCAGGGCAGCTGCTGTGGTGACGAGCATGGTCACACCCATGATCGCGACGATTTCAACTTGCGCCGCGAAATAACACCGGTCGCCATCGCCGCCATTCTTTTTCTCATTGGACTAATCTTTAATGAGCGACTGCACAACACCCCCTACGCCATCGCCGAATATTCGGTGCTGATTCCGGCTTATCTAATCAGCGGTTGGAGCGTATTGACCACGGCGGGGCGCAACATTCTGCGGGGGCGCATCTTTGACGAAAACTTTCTGATGACGATCGCAACTCTCGGCGCGATCGCCATTCACGAAATTCCCGAAGGTGTGGCGGTAATGCTGTTCTTCCAAGTGGGGGAACTATTTCAGGGCTACTCGGTGGGGCGATCGCGCCGCTCGATCAAAGCCCTGCTAGAGATACGGCCCGACACCGCTAACCTCAGCATTGATGGTGACATCCGTGCGGTTTCCCCTGAGACCGTTAAGGTTGGGGATGTGATTGTGGTGCGTCCCGGTGAAAAAGTACCTCTAGATGGCGAGATTCTGGAGGGTAAATCCCTGGTTGATGCCTCCGCCCTGACAGGCGAATCGGTACCCCGCACCGTTGCCTCTGGCGAGACCGTGCTTGCTGGGATGATCAACCAGTCTGGACTACTCACGGTACGGGTGACCAAACTCTTTGGAGAGTCCTCGATCGCCAGAATTTTGGAACTGGTCGAAAACGCTAGCAGTAAAAAAGCCGACACTGAAAAATTCATCACCCGTTTTGCTCGGTATTACACCCCGGTGGTGGTGTTTCTTTCCTTGGCGGTAGCGATTTTGCCACCCTTGTTTATTGAGGGAGCGATCCAGGCTGAGTGGACTTATCGCGCTCTGGTGATGCTGGTGATCTCCTGTCCCTGCGGGTTGGTGATCAGTATTCCCCTCGGCTACTTTGGCGGGGTGGGTGGTGCAGCCAAACGCGGGATTTTGGTCAAAGGTTCAACCTATTTAGACACCTTGACCCAAGTGAAAACGGTTGTATTCGACAAAACCGGCACTCTCACCCAGGGCAACTTTCGCGTGACGGATGTGGTCACCCACAATGGTTTAAGCAAACCTCAACTGTTGGAATTAGCCGCCCAAGTCGAGTCCCAGTCAACTCATCCGGTAGCCCAGTCAATTCGCCAAGCCTATGGGCAGACCATTGATACCTCCGACGTGCAAGACTACGAAGAAATTGCCGGTCATGGCATCAGCGCTACGGTTAACGGTCGCGCTGTTTTGGCGGGGAATGATCGGCTACTACACCGCGAAGCCATCCCCCACGATGTCTGTGTAGTAGACGGCACCGTGGTTCACTTGGCTGTGGATGGTGAATATAGTGGCCGCATCATTATTGCTGATGAGCTGAAAGAAGATGCCGTTGAAGCCATTCAGGCGCTTCATGCCCAGGGTATTCAGACAGCGATGCTAACTGGGGATAGTCAATCGGTAGCTGAACACGTCGCCAAAGAGCTGGGGCTTGATCAGTATCGAGCCGAGTTGCTGCCAGAAGACAAGGTAAATGCCCTAGAAGAATTCTTACGGCGTGCCCGCCAAACCAAGAGCAAAGTGGCCTTTGTGGGCGACGGCATCAACGATGCCCCAGTCATCGCTAGGGCTGATGTGGGCATCGCTATGGGGGGGCTTGGCTCCGATGCGGCGATCGAAACCGCTGACGTGGTAATTATGACCGATGCACCGTCAAAGGTGGCTGAAGCAATTCAAATTGCCAAAAAAACCCGGCGCATGGTTTGGCAAAATATCATCCTTGCCATGACCGTCAAAGCCCTCTTTATTGCCCTAGGCGCTATTGGCTTGGCCACCCTTTGGGAGGCTGTCTTTGCTGATGTCGGGGTGGCACTGCTTGCCATCCTGAACGCCGGGCGGATTATCCGCAATCCACGATAGATCGAGATCAGGCAAAATCACCATCACCATTGACATGCCTACACTCATCCAAATCTTGTTTGGTACCCTGGCGCTGAGTTTCATTCATGCCTCAATTCCCAGTCACTGGTTGCCCCTTGTGACCATCGGCAAAACCGTAGGTTGGTCTCGTGCAGAAACTCTTTGGATAACTGCCATAACAGGCTTTGTCCATATCACCAGCACCCTGTTGATCGGGATAGCTGTGGGACTGCTGGGCTATCAATTAGGCGATAACTACAAAATTGTGACCCATCTGATAGCTCCGATAGTGCTCATTGGGTTGGGTCTGGGCTACCTCAGTCACCCCCTGCGTCAACGCTTTCTGTCAAGTTCCGCCCAGCATGATCATGATCATGTCTCCGTAGAGGCAATCGCCGGTAGTTCTGACCATAGTAAATGGGGCATTGTAATGACCCTATCCGCTGCCATGTTTGTTTCTCCGTGCCTTGAGATTGGCGCATTTTATTTATCAGCAGGGGGGGGCGGATGGCTCGGCATTGTTCTGGTTTCCACCGTGTATTCCCTCGTAACAGTGCTTGGAATGCTGATGATAGTGAATTGGAGTTGGCACAAAACTGAGCCGTTTTTGGCAGCTTTTGACGATTGGAACCTCGATAGCCATGTTCTGACAGGCGCAATTTTAATCGCTTTAGGTTGTTTCACATTTTTTATCAATATCTAAAAATTATGCTTCGTAAAAAAGAGATGCCCTGGATTCAACGTTATGCTCGTCCTTTAATGGCGGGGTTAGCCACCATCGGCGCTGTTGTCACTGCCTACTTAACCATGAACAAGCTCACAGGTAGTGCCACGGCTTGTCCTACTAAAGGCTGTGATATTGTGCTGTCTAGTCCCTATGCCACGCTGTTTGGACAGCCTCTGGCGCTATTTGGTCTTCTGGCTTATGTAGGTATGATTGTGCTGGCGATCACTCCCCTATTAGTAAGTGGGTCTAACCAAAAAGACCTCAGAAATAAACTAACCCGATTGACCCAACCTCTACTACTGATCGGCGGTACCGCCATGATGATCTTTAGCGGGTACCTCATGTATTTGCTCACCGCAGAAATCAAAGCCGCCTGCCTTTACTGTATCGGTTCAGCTCTCCTCTCCACCAGCCTCTTTCTACTTGCCCTCATCGGACAAAATTGGTCGGATGATTTATCTCAACCCTTCTTAATTGGTGGCATTACAACGTTGGTGGTGGTGGTGAGTACCATTGGCGTCTATGCCAATGTCAACAACCCAACTACTGCGAACAGTTTAGACGCTCTACTCGGGCCTCCTATTACCACTCAATCTGGGCAGGCTGAAATCGCTTTGGCCCAGCATTTAGAAAAGACTGGCGCTATTTTCTATGGAGCTTGGTGGTGCCCCCACTGTCAAGACCAAAAGCAGCTTTTTGGAAAGGAAGCCAGCCAGGTTATACCCTACGTAGAGTGCGCCACCCCCGAGGGAAAAGAGCAAACACCCGAATGTCAGAAAGCTGGCATTACCGGTTATCCCACCTGGGAAATCAATGGTAAACGCTTGTCGGGGACGAAAACTTTAGAGGAACTTGCCCAGCTCTCGGGCTATACCGGGCCCACCACGTTTCAAAATTCAATTTATTGATTGGCGATTGTGAATGATTCCCAGGGAAAGCACATTTAAAAAGCGAGGCCCGAAGTGACCTTGCCTCGAAAAAGTAAACAAAAAAGTTAAGCTGGGAATTTGGCTGTCCACTATCTTAAAACATAATGGACACTTCCAATTTTGCCCTGAAAAGTATCCAGTAACTCCTTTTTGCTAGACTTAATGGACATCATGTCCATTGATCAATTGATCAATTGATCAATCTAAGAGACACTTGTGCACTCTTTTGGCTATGCCAGGGTATCCACCAGCCAACAATCCCTCGATATTCAAATTGTCTTCCTAACCCAGTATTCCGTTCCCCAGCACCTGAGACTCCAGGAATCTGAAAACCTTACGGGGAAACATTTTTACGAGAAAATGTAACTGTCTGTTTAAATGCCAGCGCTTGTGGTGTCGGCGATCGCCGCTTGATGGGTGAGTTTGTTAATCCCAAATGGTTGAAAGTGTTGGCTTGGGCAGTTACAACCATTATTGTTGCGCTGAATGTTTGGCTACTTTTACAAACAGCAATAGGATTAATTAATTAGCCTCTCAGTAATCGTAATCCACTCAACGTTACGATTACCGTCGAACCTTCATGCCCCAAAACACCCAATGGTAGTGTGATATTACCTGCGAAGTTTGCAATTAATAAAATCACCACAAAACTGAGGGCAAAAACAATGTTTTGTTTGACAACTCCTTGAGCACGACGACCCAAACGAATTGCGTGTTCTAATCGCTCCAAACGATCCGCCATTAAGATAATATCTGCTGTTTCTAACGCCACATCACTACCAGCGGCCCCCATTGCAATGCCAACGGATGCTTGAGCTAAGGCGGGTGCATCATTAATGCCGTCCCCCACCATAGCTACTGATTGATACTGCTTCTGGAGTTTGCGAATCACATCCACTTTATCTTCGGGTAAAAGCTCTGCATAGACTTGATCGACTCCAACCTGTTGAGCAATGCTGTGGGCGGTGCGTGAGTTATCTCCCGTGAGCATGACAATTCGCTCAATTCCTAATCGTTTTAATCGGGCGATCGCCTTGGCGGCGGCGGGTCGTACAGTATCTGCCACGGCAATGAGACCTAAAATCTCTCCGGCGTAGGCAACCCAGACGACGGTTTTACCTTCAGCTTCCCACTGTTGACTTTGCTCTATCAGGTTTGTGGCAACCTCATTCACCTGGGCCTGGACAAACGCGACTTTACCGACCATCGCCCGTTGCCCCTCAATATCTCCGATAATTCCCTGCCCTGCCTGAGCTTGAACGTTTATGGCTGTCGCCCAGGTTTGGTTCTGTTGACGGGTAAATTGGGCGATCGCCTCTCCGATGGGATGTTCCGATAAACTTTCCAGGGCCGCCGCGATTTGCAGAAGTTTATCGGTGGATGGCTGAGTAGCGAGAACGTTCACAACTTCAGGTTTTCCAGTAGTCAATGTTCCAGTTTTATCAAAAGCAATCACCCGCACTCGTCCAATCCGCTCCAACTGCCCCCCGTTTTTGAATAAAATGCCTTGACGCGCTCCATTGGCAATACCAGAAAGTAAGGCCGGCATAATTGATGCCATTAGCGCACAGGGAGAAGCAACCACGAGAAAAATTAATGCACGGTAGATTGTCTCTTCCCAACTCCAACCCAGCAAAAAAGGAGGTAATGTACTGAGCAAAATTCCAGCGATCACAATCACCTTGGCATAACCGCGCTCAAATCGTTCAATAAACTGCTGGGACGGGGGAGCTTCCGTTTGGGCCTGTTGAACCAAACGAATCACTCTTTGAATCAAACTACTTTCCGGTGGTTGATGGATTTTGAGCCGCAGTACCCCATTGCCGTTGATCGTGCCTGCAAACACCTCATCTCCGATCGCCTTTTCCACCGGCATAGATTCCCCCGTGATGGAAGCCTGGTTCAGGGTGCTAAACCCTTCGATGATCAAGCCATCCGTTGGCACCAACTCTCCCGGTTTCACCAAGACTTGATCACCAATCTTAAGTTCTGCAATAGGAATGGTTTGCTCCTGCCCGTTCCGCAACACTCGTGCCATATCAGAGGTTAAGCCCATCAATCCCTGGATACTCCGCTCCGTCCGTTGCATCGCGTATCCTTCCAATGCCCCACTGATGGCAAAAATAAGAATCAGAACTGCCCCATCCACAATCAGGGTATATTCCCGTCGCCAAAGTCCCAACCCGGCGGCTCCCAAGGCGGCCACAATCATCAGCAGATCTACATCAAGTTCTTTTTCCTCAAAGAGGGCTGTTAATCCTTCACGAGCGCTGTCAAACCCACCAATTACATAGGCCGCTGTTAAGACAAAAAGGGCAATTCCCAACCAACCCAAGTTAAGCATCTGCCAGCCCAGAAAGACCAGCCCGCCACAGGTGATCGCCGCCACTGCATCGGGATGATCTTTGAAAAGGTTAGAAAATCGAAAGGCAGAAGAAGGGGGAGTTACAACCATGCTTTTAAACTTGGATTTTTACCTTCCCAGCCTAAACCTTAACATTAGTGTCAATGTCAAGGTTTTGAGTAAACTAAAAGGATGAAGACTGATCACTTGACGATTAAAGAACTCACGGATGCGGTGGGAGGAGGCGTTACACCTCGCATGGTGCGCCATTACCACACGCTAGGACTACTCCCTCCTGTCAAACGTTCAGAAAGCAACTACCGCCTCTATACCCAGCAGGATGTGCAACGGCTCCAACGAGTTATTGCCCTAAAACAGCAGGGTTTTCAGTTGTCTCATATTCGACACCTGCTAGATAGCCATTCCGAGGAGAATCTTGATCCAACCTTGATGGTGCAGTTACAACAGCAATATCATTCTGTGATTCAGCAGATTACCCGACTCCGCCAAACGGCATTTGCTTTAGAAGGCTTACTGGGGCGCGACCAGAATTGCCAGATTACCCAAGCGGAAGCTCTGGCCCAACTAAAATGCCTCGATGTGGATGTCCAAGAGGGGTTAGGAAAACTTGATCAGTTGTGGATGAACCTAGATGCGGAGACAACGACTCATCCAGAAGCGTTTCAGGAATCCCTGAAACATCTGCTACCTGATTTATCGGCTTACTCAGAAATCACCATTCACTTACTACATCAATTAGTGCTGGCCTGTGGCGATGTTAGCTTGGTAAACGCCGTTCGGTTGAGCCAGGGAGCGATCGCCACTGCACGAGATGCACTAAAAGGTGGATGTTTAATTATGACTGATGTTCCCGTTGTCGCGGCGGCCTTGGATCAAACTCGGTTAGCTCATTTAGGATGTACGGTTGAGAAGCTGATTGATGAACCTCACATCACGGGTGTTAGTGAAGCCGAGCAAGCCTTTTGGAACCATGACCACTGCCAACGTCGATTACAACAAATTCCCAAGGGATGTGTACTTGTGATTGGCTATGCCCCTTCTGTTTTACTCACTGCCTGTAAGCTGATGGAGCAACAGCAAATTCAGCCAGCTCTTGTCATCGGAATGCCTATCGGTTTTAGTCATGCTCCAGGAGCGAAACGACGACTGATAAATACCCCCGTTCCCCACATCACGATTCAGGGTAGCCTTGGTGGGGGTCTTCTAGCCGCAGTAACGCTAAACGCTTTGGTGGAAACATTAATTGCAAAACCAGATTGCCACTGCTATCTCACTTGTCTTTAGTAAAAATGGCTGTCATTTAAGCAAGAGAATAATCCAGGCAGCAATAATGCTAAGCAAAATAGTCATTTCAAGCACCATTAAAATAGGTGAAGATTGAAACCAAGTTGACCAGAAACCTTTCTGAAATCCACTCCACCATTGGGAGAGATGATTTGTCCAAAATTTGTAATTATCTTGATCATGAAATTGCCAGGTCAGCATTGACAGCAACAAAGGAAACCTCCCAGCTTTGGCATTTATCAACAGGTGTAGAGCGATCGCTCCCACCATTACCACCCACGAAATCAGGTGAGCGTAGTACCAACTATGGGTGAGTTTTCCCTTTTTTAAGCAAATGCTTTAAGAGTTGGCCTTATAAAAATGAAAATGAAGATGACTATGACTAAAATGGAGCACAGTTGTAGTGGGATGAAAATGATTATGGTCTGATTCATGGTGATGGGAATGTTCATGCCAGAATCCTTGTTGAATCTCATCAGAGGGGCGTAAAAAATAAAACAGGGTAAATAAACTCAGGGCTAAAATACCCAGATAGAAAAAACTTTCTTGGGAAAAGTGAATCCCTAACCACCCCGCTAAGGGGTAAGAAAAAGCCCACCAAAGATGGCTCCAAGCAAAATGGGCACCATAAACCCGGCCTTGAAGGTCTTTAGCGACTCGGTTCGCAATCAGGGTTTGCGTGGGTACATTTACCAGGGTTTGACCGATACCAGCCCCAGCCCACAAAATTAGTAATCCCTGGAGATTGACCATCGGGACAGGAAGGATAGCAAGGGTCATTAGGATGGCCCCAAAAGTAGTTAGAAGGATTCGTTTTTCCTGTTGCTGAGTGTTGCCCAAACCAAGGGAAGCCACTGTCGCTCCCAACCCAAAAGCCGCCATTACCCAACCATACTCAATTTTGCCTAGGTGTAAAACGCCTTGGACATAACCCACAGTATTCACCAAAATTCCTGCTCCAGCCAAGGAAACCACTAACTGCATGGTTAGGGCATAACGAATCAGGCGATCGCCGAAAAGACATTGAGTTCCTGTGCCGATATCCCGTCCAATTTGGCCCGGGGTACGAACCGGCTGGGGAGTTGAGTTAGCCAAAAGTTTTCCTGGCAATGTGAGGATCAAACCGGCGGCTATCAGAAAAGTCAGGGCATCCCCCCAAAAGATATTTTTTATTCCAACAAAAGCCGCCAAGCTACCTGCTAACCCGGGCCCCAAGACTCCCAAAAGTTGATAGGTGGCACTGGAGAGGGCGATCGCCTGGGGATATTCATCATCCTTTGTCACTAGGGGAATCGTCGCAGTATAAGTCGGGGTAAAAAAAGCATTAAACACATTTAGCCCCAGAACTAGCCCATAGATTTGCCAAGCTTGGGTCACCCAAGGAAATAGACAAATAATTCCGAGTCTTGCCAGATGGGTGATTACCATAATTTGCTTGCGATCATAACGGTCGGCGATCGCCCCTGCCACAGGGGACAGCAGTACAAATACCGTTACTCTCAGGGTTAAGGCTCCTGCCAATATCCCCCCAGCACCTTGACCAGCTAACTCAAAGGATAATAGGGCCAATCCCACCCAGGTGAGTGCATCCCCCAGCAAATTTATGGTCTGTGCCAGGTATAACTGGGCGAATAGACGGTTCCGCAAACAGTGGAAGATGGGGGGCAGTTTGCCCATAGTGCTGATGGAGAGGGGAAAGTTGATCTCCATTTTATGCCCCTAGGGGGGATATTAGGGACTAAATGAATAGGAATTTTAGTTGTATGCTCTCTGCTTTTTCATGGCAAAAATATTTAATAACTCAACGAGCAGATTGTTCAAGTTCTTCTGCTAATACTTTTTCATAAATTGCTGGCAAAGAAGCAGTCATCGAATTGTCTTCAATGCCGTAACCTAGACTTGTCCAAGTGCCGGAAAGCTTTTTCAATACTTCTTTAACCTGACCCTGTTGCAATTGCTCTGAAAAATCTATTCCCCAACGATGTTGATCCATCAGCCATCTATAGGTTACTAAATCCTGGGATTCAGGTTCAAAACTATAGTTTGTTTTTCTTATTTGACGTTGAGGGTGATACAAAGCCGCTTTTTCCTGCCAAGTTTTAGTCAAAAATTGATAACGTCCAGCCGCTGTTGAACAAAGCCCTTGATTTACTTTTGTTTTAATGGGGATACAGGTATTGGGATGATGGCTTAAATCATGGGTATGTTGGCCGCCATAAAGCAAAATATAGGGATTTTTACCATTAGATTCACTGGCAGAAATTGTCCGCATTAAAGCTCTAATGTAAGGATCACCCCCTTCCATTGCTAGGGGTGGTAAATGCCCAAAAAAGGGATTGATTTTGTCAAGATCAGGAGACTTTTTAACAAAAGTTGCCAAACAAAGAGCAAATAATAAAGCCGTCAGGGCAAAATGGGGCGACCAAGATGATTGTTTAGATCTTCGACGATGGCGATTATAGTGAGTCAAATTTTGAGTAATGGTCATAAAAATTAACTAACAAAAAGTATAGTTAAAAATCTCTCCTAGTGTTTTTTAAAACAGCTAGAAGAGATAAAAGTTCAAGTTTAAAAATTCGATTTTTGGGCCCCCACCATATCATTCATATCATTGCGGACAAAAGGAGTAATCTGATCTACATTCTTGGCCCGTTTTGGCATTAACCATTTACCAAATTTGGCATAGAGAGCAGGAATTACTAAAAGTGTTAGAGCGGTAGAAGTACACAGCCCACCAAGAACAACGATCGCCAAGGGTTGAAGAATTTCATTACCGGCACTGCTGGCCGTAGCGAGGGGCAACATTCCCAAAGCTGAGGTTAAAGCGGTCATTAAAATAGCATTAACCCTTTCCATAGACCCTTTTAAAATGGTTTCCTTTAGTTTCATTCCCTGGGCGAATTTGTTGTTGTAATTGTCCACCAGCAGTAATCCGTTTCGTACTGCTACCCCAAAGAGGGTAATAAAACCCACTAGGGAGGCAATGGAAATAACACCGCCAGTGAAAACAACGGATAACAAACCCCCGATTAAAGCTAAGGGGAGGTTGATCATAATGGCGATGGTAGCGGGGAGGGATTTCACCGAAAAGAACATCAACACCCCAATCACCAGGGCGGCGACAAAGCTAAATAAAAGTAAACTGTTCGTTGCCCTTTGTTCAGATTCAAACTGACCCCCGTAATCAATGAAATAGCCCTGGGGAAGTTGAACTTTCTGTTTAATTTGAGCCTGGACATCCCCCACCACACTACCCAAATCTCGCTCAGCGACGTTGGCGGAAACCACAATTAAACGGGAAACATCCTCCCGGTTAACCACATTGGCTCCCATTCCATATTCCACCTTAGCCACATCTCCTAGGGTAATGATTTGGCCGGTGGGCGTACTAATGGGAATTGCACTCATAGCATCGAGACTATTCCGCTCAGTCTCCGGTACCATCACCACCACATTAATTAACTGTTGATTTTCAGGAACCTGGGAAACAATCCGTCCATTTAAAGCAGTTTCAACAACAGCGGAAATGTCAGCCATCCTTAACCCATACTGGGAGGCGGCGGCACGGTCATAGTGAATTTGCACTTGGCGGATAGGAAGTTGGGGTTCGAGTTGCAGGTCAACAATTCCTGGCACAGTTTTCATCGCTTTTTGTACCTGCTCTCCGATGGCCCGTAGTTCCTTTAAGTCAGGGCCAAAAATTTTTACGGCGATCGCACTTCTGACCCCGGATAGTACTTCATCCATGCGGTGGGAAATAAAGCCCCCCATATTGGACGCGACCCCCGGCAATTGGTTAAAGGCTTCCCGTAATTCTTTAACGCTGGCCTCCCGGTCTTTGAGGGCTTCATCACTCAATTCCACATCTACATGGGCCATACTAACCCCAGCCCCATCGGCATCCCCCGGCGCACGACCAGCTCGAATTTGTACCCATTCATAGAGGGGATTATCCTTCAAGGTATTGAAGAGGGCCATCCCGGCGCGATTGGTCATATCTAGGGAAACTCCAGGAAAGAGAACCATGGAATTGACCATGGATTTTTCTCGAAACTCTGGCAAAAATACCCGTCCCAGACTCGGAACCAAAGAAACAGAGGCTATTAAAGCGATCAGGGCTATGCTCAAAATCACTTGGGGTGCCCGCAGGGAAAAATTTAACAAGGGACGATATAATCGCTCTGCCCAGCGAGAAACAAAAGTGCCTTCCTGGGGCAGTTGTTGGTTCGCCAAAAGAATCCCACACAAAGCAGGGGAAACGGTCATGGCCACTAGGGTAGAAGCACCAATACAAAGTAAATAAGCCAAGCCCATGGGGGCAAAAATACGCCCTTCGACCCCCGTTAGGCTAAAAATGGGGGCGAAAACCACCACAATGATCACAGTGGAAAAAATCACCGCCAATCGCACTTCCACGGAGGTGTCATAAACCACCCGCAAGGGATGTTTGGGATTGCCTGCGGCTTGGTTGGTGCGTAGACCCCGATAGCAATTTTCCATATCCACAATGGAGTCATCCACCACGGAACCGATCGCCACCACCAGCCCCCCCAAGGTCATGGTATTAATGCCCAATCCCCAGACTTTCATAAACATCAAACCAATGAGCAGGGAAAGAGGGATAGCTGTTAAGGTAATCACCGCCGTGCGCCAATTCATCAAGAAAATCAGCATAATCACCGAAACGATGACAATCCCTTCTAAGAGAGAACTGCTGACGTTGCGAATGGCGGAATCAATAAAGTTAGCTTGGCGAAAGGTTTGGGCAATTTGTACATCGGCAGGAAACGTGGGTTTTAGCGATTCAACCACTGCTTCCACCGCTTTAGTCACTGTGGGGGTGTCCACATCGGGTTGTTTATTGACCATCATCACGATCGCCGGTTGACCGTTAAAGCTCCCATCCCCCCGCTTCAGGGCACTGCCGGTTTTAACTTCAGCAACGTCCTCCAACAGAATTGGTTTACCATCCACCACTTTCACCACCGATCGCCGTAGGTCTTCAATGCTTTGCATTTGGCCCAGACCTCGCACTAATAGCTCTTGGCCACCGCCAATTAAGAAACCCCCTGGGGCATTGGAATTTGCCCCTGCACTAGCTTGGGTAACTTCATTGAGGGAAACCTTGAGAGAACGCAGTTTGGCCGGATCAACTAAAACCTGTTCCTGACGCTCATCCCCTCCGTAGATAGTGACTTGGGATACCCCAGGTATCGATAAAACTTGATTACTGACCGTGGTTTCCAGTAGTTTTCGTAACTTCATCAAGTCAGAACTTCCCTCTCCATTCACCGTAAAGGCATATTGCAAAATCGTCCCTAACGGAGAAACTAGGGGAGAAATTTCCGGGGGATGGCTTCCTTCTGGCAGTTGATTAGTGACCTGTTGTAGCCGTTCCGTAACTGTTTGGCGAGCTTTATAGACATCCGCATCTTGGTCAAAGACCACACTCACCATCGAGAGACCCACTTTCGAGGAAGACCGTACCGTTGTTACCCCAGGTAAACCATTCACCGCACTTTCAATGGGAACGGTGATTTGGGTTTCCACTTCTTCCGGTGCTAGGCCAGGAGCTTCTGTGTGAATATCCACCTGGGGCGGCGCAAATTCAGGAAAGACATCCAGGGGCATTTGGCCGACACTGATAATCCCCCAAATGGTTATGCCAATGGCCGCAATAACGATAAACCACCGTTGGGCGATCGAGGTTTTCAGAATTTGATTGAGAAGACTATTAAGCATTGATTTCTAGGGGTTACTCCTTCCTAGCTAGTAACGATGACAAACTTCAAAACGAAGAGAAACAGATTTACTCCCGGTAGGAAGGTTGAGCCTCAGGGGCCTCCTTTTTACGGGAGATACGACTCTTTTTTTTGCTTAGATTAAAAGCGCGAAGGGAGAAGATGAAAACTGTGCTTCCCACCAGTAAGCCGACAATTCCCCCCACAATGCCAACCAGGGGATTGCCGCCAGCCTGACTTGTTTCTACGCCATCAGTGCCACTGGCCATATTGCCCGCCGTATCGTGCTGATGGGGAATCCCTTCGGCATCCGCTTGGGCATGGCTAGGGTCTGGGGAGACAATGGGAGCAGGGGCAGGGGCTGTTTCAGCGGTTTCCGTTGGTTGGGTCTTCCGAGATTCAGCGTAGAGGGACAACGAGCCTTGGGTAACCAGTTTTTCCCCCACGGATAACCCATTAGTAACTTCAATTAATTCTCCTTGGGTACTTCCAGTCGCCACAGGAACCGGCTCATAAAATTCTCCATACTGCACAAACACCAGTTGCTTATCCCCGCCGTCCACTAACGCTGTGGCAGGAATATAAACTCCAGCATTGCCATCCGGTGCAGACGGGATCGGTTCCACCACAATGCCTAACACGGAATCGGTTTCTGCATTCACACCAACCCGATTAATGCCTCCCTCGGCTTGAAACTCGTCACCGTGACCCACATGGGCGATCGCCACGTTAGGAACTCCTAGGGTCAAACCTAGAGCTATAAGGGAACTTGCTAATTGAATCGTTTTCATCACACCACCTCACATTGGGAATTTGGCCAAGATTTTTCTCAGTCTGCCAGAGGGGGTATGAAATTCAGGTGAAAATCTCCGTCCCCCACTAAGATGAGGCTGTTGTGGAGGAGACAGAGGCAATGCGGATTTTATTAGTGGAAGATGAAATAGATTTGGGACTAGCAGTTAAAAAAGTGCTGGTCAGTGAAAAATATGTGGTGGATTGGGTAACGGATGGCTCCCAAGCTTGGGACTATTTGGACAATCAGTGGACGGACTACACCCTTGCTATTGTGGATTGGTTACTGCCGGGGTTATCGGGCTTGGAACTATGTCAAAAACTGCGGGCCCAGGATAATCCCTTGCCGGTGTTGATGTTAACGGCGTTGGGAGAACCGGAAAATCGAGTGGCAGGACTAGATGCGGGGGCAGATGACTATCTAACAAAACCTTTTGTGATGGCAGAGCTATTAGCGAGATTAAGGGCACTACAACGGCGATCGCCGCAATTTCAACCGCAAATTTTGACTTTAGGCAACTTCAGCCTTGATCCCAGTAATAATTTGTTATTGGTCATTATCTCGGAGCCGCCAAGCCTAGAAAGACAGGAAATTGCCTTAACCGTCAGAGAATTTCAAATTTTTCAATATCTGATGCAAAATCCAGAACGCATTATTCCTGGTAGTAAGATTCGGCAACAACTGTGGGATCTTGATGAGGAGCCCATGAGTAATGTGGTGGCGGCCCAAATGCGTTTGATACGACGCAAGCTAGCTCAACAAAATTGTCCTTGCCCAATTAAAACAGTTCCTGGTCAAGGCTATCGGTTCACCCTATCGCCATGAATACCCGCCGCCTTTTTGCCCGCAGTCGTCTGCAATTAGCTTTCTGGTATGCCCTAGTAATGGGGGGAATTCTTACCCTGTTGGGATTAGGGGTTTATCGTGCCATTGTGCAGGCCAACTGGATGGCGTTGGAGCGAGAAGTGGAGTCGATCGCCGGAACGTTGCATGACAGTTTAGAGCCAATGCTACCGAGGAATGCCAGTCCCACCGGAGTATTACAAAAAATGTTGCCCGATCTGTGTTTGGTTAACCAACCCTGCCAGGTTACTCCCACCCTGATTGAACGCCACACTTTGGGCATTAGTGATCGCCGTTTATACTACATTCGTTTATTTGATTATCAAGGTAACCTGCTGGCCTTTTCCCCTAATCAACCGTCTTCCCTATCCCCCATTTTTAACCAGAAAATTTGGCAGACTATTCAACCACTAACCGGCGATCGGTATCGTCAATTCACCACTATTTTGCATAGTGCCAGTAATACAGACCAATCCTCCTGGGGTTATCTACAAATTGGCCGGAGTCTGGCAGCTTTTGATGCCGAAAATCAACGTATTCTTTGGATTTTGGGGCTTAGTTTTCCCTTTGCCTTGAGTTTGGTCGCCTTCTCCAGTTGGGGCTTAGCGGGGTTAGCCATGCGTCCCATTTACCAGTCTTACCAACAACAGCAACAATTCACCGCCAATGCGGCCCATGAATTACGATCGCCGTTGGCAAGTCTGTTGGCAACGGTGGAAGCAGTATTACGCATCGACTCAAGCCATTCCCCAGAAATCAATACCATGTTACATACCGTTGAACGGCAAGGGAGGCGTTTAAGCCAATTGATTACGGATTTATTGCTACTAAGTCGCTTGGAGCAGGAAACAACCATCGAAGATTGGCGGGTTTGTTGTTTAAATGATTTAGTTAATGACCTCACCGAAGAGTTTTTAGAATTGGCGATCTCTGCTGACATTGATTTGAGCAGTAATGTTACCTCAAAGGAAATTTATGTTTTAGGTAATAAATCTCAACTTTACCGTTTAGTATCAAACTTAATTGCCAACGCCATTCAATATACGACTGCCGGTGGAAGTATCCGCATTACTCTGACATCTAGTGAAGAAATAGCTATCATTACCCTTCGAGATACGGGGATTGGCATTGCCCCTGACCAACAAGAACGAATTTTTGAGCGTTTTTACCGAGTCAATCGAGATCGTTCCCGTAAAACGGGGGGGACAGGTTTAGGACTCGCCATTGCCCAGGCGATCGCCGTTAAGCATCAGGGAATTTTGACGGTAGAAAGTGAACTAGGGCAAGGTAGTCTTTTCACCATCCATTTGCCCCTTGTTTCTGCACCGATAGTTCGGTCATAACTCCATTTCATCTTGGTTTCATCTGGTGAGACAGTTTATTAAAGCCCCCCAAAATTTCCTCATACACTATAAACACAATGAAAATTTTAATTGTTGAGGATGACCCTCGCATTGCTAACCCACTGGCAAAAGACCTACGCCATCAAAACTACAGCGTTGATATTGCCCAAGATGGTTTGGAAGGATGGGACTACGCCCAAGCGACCGACTACGATTTGATTTTGCTGGATCTCATGCTTCCCCGACTGGATGGGGTTAGTTTGTGTAAACGGCTACGGGCTACCCAGTGCCCGGCGCTAATTTTAATGCTTACCGCTAGGGATACCACCAGTGACAAAGTTATTGGTCTAGATGCCGGAGCTGATGATTATTTGATTAAACCCTTTAAGCTCGATGAACTCGCCGCACGCATCCGTGCCCTTCAGCGGCGTAGTCGCGAGTTAACTCCGACGACACTGCACTATGGACTCCTACGACTCGACCCAGCTAGTCGAATTGTTACCTACAACTGCACTGTACTCTCACTAACCCCCAAAGAATATCTACTACTAGAACACTTTCTGCGGCATCCCAAACAGGTACTCAGCCGTTCAGCCCTGCTCGACAAACTTTGGGAATTTGATCAAGCCTCTGGGGAAGGGACAATTAAAACTCACCTTACTAACCTCCGTAGTAAGCTCAGGGTGGCGGGTAGCC
This sequence comes from Synechocystis sp. LEGE 06083, assembly GCF_015207725.1. Lineage (NCBI taxonomy): Bacteria > Bacillati > Cyanobacteriota > Cyanophyceae > Synechococcales > Merismopediaceae > Synechocystis > Synechocystis sp. LEGE 06083. Next base: position 9,892 of record NZ_JADEWJ010000008.1, on the reverse strand, counting down.
CTCAAGATTTAATCGAAACTGTCTATGGTATGGGATATCGATTAGCTTCCCTAAATCCTTAGACTCTGCCCTAACAATATGTTTCAAAGAATTCGCTATCGCTTGTTAATCTCTAACCTACTCGTGTTTGCCTTAGTGATGAGCGGATTTGCGATTGCGGTCAGAGTTGTTTTTGTTCGCAACCTAAAGCAACAAATTACTGATCGCCTTACTGTTTTAGGTCAGGGAGCGGCAGCCAATGCTGAACTAGACCATGGTCAACTTCAAGTTGAAGATAATTTTCTCATCCAAGATTCGATAAACCAGTCCCAAACCCTGGAATGGTTTGATCGGCAGAAGAAATTGGTTAAACAACAAGGCAATCATTCACCTCAGGCTCCGCTAAATCCCCAAGCCACCGTTGAGATACAGGCTCAAACTCCCCCCATGCAGTCGATTACCCTACCAATCTTAAGTCATGAAACCGATGAAATCATCGGCTATGTCAGAGTAAGTCAACTACTGGATGAGTTTAATGAAACTATATTTCAGCTAGATATTGGCTTGGGAATGGGGGTAATTATTGGTATTATTCTTAGTACTGCTGGGAGTATTTGGCTCAACCAGCAGGCGATGCATCCCATTGAAACTAGTTTTCAGCGCCTCAGGCAATTTACCGCAGATGCATCCCACGAACTACGCAGCCCTCTAATGGCCATTTCTAGCAATGTAGAAGTTGCACTCAAATATCCCGATGGTATGCGAACCGAAGACTATGAGGTAATAACAGCTATAGCTAGCGCAACTGAGCAAATGACGCGGCTAACCGAAGACCTGCTCCTGTTAGCTAGAACGGATCGAGCTACCCTTGTGCTGCTGGCCCCCGTAAATCTATCACAGCTTTTGAATCAGCTAGTTCAAGTCTATCAATCCCAGGCCCAGAATAAGCAGATTGCGCTAGAAACCATCCTAGAGCCAAGCTTAATTCTCAATGGCGATGTCTCGGGGCTGACCCGTGCTTTTACCAACCTGCTGCAAAATGCCCTACGCTATACGCCATCAGGAGGCAAGGTTAAAGTTGAGGCACTGAGCTTATCTCATCAGATACAGGTGACTGTATCTGATACAGGCTTAGGCATTGCGCCTGAGCATTTGGAACGAATTTTTGAGCGATTTTGGCAGGCTGACCAAGCGCGCCGCTATGACGATAGTGGATCTGGGCTGGGGCTATCTATCTCTCAAGCGATTGTGCAAAGCCACAAGGGGAGCATTGAAGTAAAAAGCCAACCCGGAGAAGGAAGCTGTTTTACTGTGAAACTTCCTCTAAAAAGCAGCTAAATTAGGCCCACACAGAATTTTAATATTCAAACTATGTCCATGCAGATATTTGGCTTCTCTTGCCAGAGCAATACGCAAAGGAAAATAATCGCCTGATCATGAGATGTTGGCAAAATTTAGCCTCAATCTTGACAAGTTCTTGACGATTGTTCCCTACAGTAAGTTTGAGTGCAAAGGTTATCAACAAAACTGATTGCCGGTTCTATTGTTCTGAATTCAAATAGGATAAATGTTGTGAAGAATACTTTAGATAATATCTCAAAGCCTCTTGTCAGAGTACCAGAAGTCACGCTTTATTTCTGGATTATTAAGGTCATGGCAACCACCGTTGGTGAAACAGCCGCAGACTTTTTGGCGGTCACCCTTAACCTGGGTTTAGTATTGACCTCTGGTGTCATGGGTAGTTTCCTATTTATTGCACTCATCAATCAGTTTCGCCTAAAGCGATATATCCCAGCGAACTACTGGTTAGTGGTTGTTTTAGTCAGCATTGTAGGTACATTGATTACTGACCTACTGGTAGACAAACTTGGTGTTAGTCTTATCACTGCCACGACAGGATTTAGCATTGTCTTGGCTACAGTTTTTGTGACATGGTATTTAAGTGAAAAAACGTTAGCAATGCATTCCATTCGCACACCAAAAAGGGAGCTCTTTTATTGGATAACTATTTTATTTACCTTTGCCCTAGGAACAGCAGCCGGAGATCTATTAGCAGAGGCATCTGGATTAGGATATTGGCAATCAGCACTAGTTTTTGGAGCGGCGATCGCCATCATTACGTTAGCCTATTATTTTCTCAAGATAGACGAAATTCTAACATTCTGGCTTATTTATATTCTCACTCGACCCCTAGGAGCCTCTACTGGTGATTGGCTATCACAACCTGTTGAAAATGGTGGTCTTGGCTTTGGAACCGTAGGGACAAGTATGATGTTTCTCACTGCCATTTTAATTTTGATTGGCTATCTTTCTATCACTGGCAAGGATCAAATTCGGCAGAATATAATATCTGTTAATGATTAATGAATCTGGTTTATTATTAGCCGTTAACATACAGTTTTTATCATTGTGAATTAACTGTGTAAATTACATTTTGATGACTGAGTATGGCATCTTTATCAAATTATCTAGTCGAATTTTGGGTAAGACGAGTTTATCCCCGTATTGCTCCCCTAATAGCTCTAGTCGGGGCTACTGGGCTAGGATTAAGTTTAGTAATTATTTTCTTATTAGCTAAGCTTTCTGACAATGTTTGGGAGCAGGAGGCTTTCACCTTTGACAAGACCATTTTGCTATGGATTCATAAATTTGCTAACCCAACCTTAGACCAGGTCATGTTAGGAATCACTCACTTGGGTAACCCTAGTACTGTGATTCCCTTCGCAATTTTAATTTTTGCCTTACTTTGGTGGCGGTGTCCTCGTCAACAAGCTTTGGTTTTTGCTTTAGCCTGTTTAGGAGGGGCAATTCTTAGCTTTAGTCTCAAACTTACTTTTAGCAAACCTCGCCCCCAGCTATGGTCACAGCTCATTTTAGAAAAAACTTTCAGCTATCCTAGTGGCCATGCCCTAGGCTCAATGGTACTCTATGGCTTTTCTGCCTATTTACTCGCCATCAACTTTCCTAAAAAAGCCAACATAATATATGCTCTGGCCAGTTTTTTAATTGTGGCAATTGGTTTCAGTCGTTTGTACCTAGGGGTACATTGGCCAACTGACATTATTGCTGGCTATGGAGTGGGCTTCTTGTGGATCATAGTTTGTGCAACCTTGTCAAAGTTAGTGAAAGCTACTAAGAGCATGTTTTAAAAGCCCCTGCCCCCCCAGTTTGGGGGGTAATTAGCTGAAAGTCCCCCAATATTGCCGGAGCTTTAGTGAGGAGATTTAGGGGGCAGAATAAGACTTTACAAACAGGTTCTAAAAGTCACTCCATCTAAAAGCCATCAACTCTACTACCGTTTTTTAAAGTTTTTGCCCAGAGGTATGCTTCCTATTCCTTCTTCGCATTGAGAAGAATAAAATCATGATCAATAGGATTAGGGTAATCAAAGAAGCATAACCCCTTGGTAAATTAAGACCACCTGTATTAACTGGCTTAGTGAGAAAATCTCCAAAGGTGGCTCCAAAGGGGCGGGTGAATATAAATGCAATCCAGAAAAGTAAAATATCATTCAATTTTGTTAAGTAATGAAGGGCAATTACTACTGCAATAACGCTAGCGGTTATGAATGCACCCTGTATGTAACTTCGTCCTAAATTGCTTGTTATAAAGTCACCAAAGGCGGTTCCTAAACTATTTGAAAATACAATAGCTAGCCAATACATTGTCTCCGTATCCTTCTTAAGGATGGGATAAACACTCAAGTCTCTCTCTCGAAAGTACCAAATAGTTAGTATGGTAAGCAATCCTGCTATTAAAAGCAATGAGCCTACTGCATAACCCAGTCCTAAGGAACGATCCATCAAATCTGAAACTTCAGTGCCCGCCGTTGTTGTAGCAATGATGGCAGTCCAGTACAAAGGCGGACGATAGTGATCAGCTTTAATTTGGATAAACAGAATAATAGTTAAAATCGAGAAAGTAACTGCAAAAGCGACATAATATCCAAGCCCTAATGACATCGAAATAAAATCCCCTGCTGTTTCTCCTAAGGTAGTGGCAAGGATTTTCATAATCCAAAAATAGATTATAACTTCTGCAACCTTATTCATTTGGTTTCTTCAGAAAAATTTGTTGATTTAAAAACTTCAATCCTAACTATCTAAATTTAGAAAATTAAATTTGATAGTCTGAACACTCTCGGCTTTTTCAATAGTTATCAAAACATGGCAGATAGATAATATTTATCTGCCACATGGAGATTGAGGGATGAACTACTTTTTGTCCTGTTAAGACAGCATACCTTTTTTATTGCTGAGTTTCTCCTTGCTCTTGGTCATTATCGGGCACTTGAATGCTGCCTTGAATAGTCACTTCAGTGGCATCGTTTTCTTCTTGTCCTGCTAGTTCAGTTTTAAGAATCTGCCCATTGCCAGCATCTACAAGTACCTCAGCATTGGCGAAGTCAACTTTATATACCAAACTACCATCTTCCACCTCAAGCGATAGCTTAGTAGCAGTGGCTTCTTGGGCCGCTTCAGCCTTTTGTCGGGCTTGCTGAGGTGTAATCTTCACCAGAGATTGGTATCGTGCTATTTCTTGAGCATCTTCAGTATCATCCTTGCTTTCAGGGCCTTCATTGGCCTCATTATCCACTGTCTGGGCAATGCGGATGACTGAGTTAGCGACTGGTGAGAGGCTTCGTGCATTGGCAACCATGGCAGCTCCACCCGTTCCTATTACAGTAAGTAAACCAAGGGTTAGGGCAACTTTAACGGTGTTGTTCATATACTTTCTTATTTGGGTTAGTTAATCTCTGAGAGGAGACATAACCTCAAGGTAGTTGTTAATAGTCAAGAACTTGTCAAGGTTGGTTAACCCCTTTCACAACTCTGATTACAAGAAGTTAACTGCTATGGCAAGGTAGTTTGTTTACTTTGCATGTGCTGGTTAGCTTGTCACCAATAGCCCAGGTATAAAACCATTTCATCTTGGTTTCATATTCCTGTGAAAGACTGAAAGGGTTGCACTGTCAGAATTCTATGCAAAATCGGATCATTGCCCAGAGTTGGGCTCTTTCCTTACTATTGGGGGTGCTGGTATTGTCTCCCAAAGCAACCTTAGCCCACGCTGGCCATGGGGATGAATTTCATCAAAGTGAATCGGCTCAATCTGCCCAAGGCGTAGCCCTTGATGGGGATACCATTCGTCGCTTAGAGATTAAAGTAGAGCCTTTACAACCTCGTTCCTTGATGACCGGCATTAGAGCAACGGGACAGATTGAAACCCTGCCGCAACAACGGGTTGAGATCACAACTCCCGTGGGGGGGAAATTACTCGAACTATTAGTTAATCCAGGAGAAAGCGTTACGGCCGGCCAAGTCGTCGCCATTATGACCAGTGCCGAATTAGCTGAACTCCGCACCACTGCCCAAGACCGCCGGAGCTTGGCGATCGCCGCTGTGGAACAAGCCCAGGCAGACCTGCAACTAGCCCAAGAAAATTATCGGCAACAACAACGGGTAGCCCAGAGTGAAATTGAAGAAGCCCGCCTTGCCAAGGAATTTGCCCAAGAGCGTTATGACCGAGATCGGGAACTAGAAGCCAATGGAGCCTTACCCCGTCGCCAGCTTTTAGAATCGGAAGTAGCCTTAGCCACAGCCAATGCTGATTTAGTAAAAGTCCAAAGCCGTTTACCTGTCAGTGAAGCCGTTGCTCAAATCAAACGGGCCCAAACCGCCTTAAACGTTGCCCAAAAACAAGTCAAATTAAGCGAAAAAACCTATCAGACCCGTCTGCAACAACTGGGAACCAATGCCCGGCCCGATGGCAGCATTGTGATTAAGGCCCCCATGACTGGCATAGTCATTGACCCCGCCAGTACCCCAGAGCATGAAATCAAGGTCGGAGAATCCCGACAGGATGCGGGGGAACCAATTTTTACCATTATTAATAGTCAGCAAGTTCAAGTTTCAGCCAATATTTACGAAAAGGACTTAAACAAAATTCGCCAAGGTCAAGGAATTCGGGGTTGGGTTAGTAGCTCACCGGGCAAAACCTTTACGGGACGAATTAATCAAATTGGCTCCGTGGTGGAAGGGGAAAATCGTATCGTCTCCGTGAAAGCGACATTGGATAATGCGGATGGTCAACTAAAGCCCGGACTGTTCGTGGAGTTGGAAGTTTTAACCGACCGCACTCCTACCCCAGTGTTAGCCGTGCCCCAATCGGCCATTGTCAAAACTAACGATCAGCAAAATCTTGTTTTTGTCCAGAATGGCAATATTTTTGAACCTATTACCGTGACCGTAGGACAGGTTGCTGGGGATTGGGTAGAAATCAAAGAAGGTCTATTTGCAGGGGATTTAGTTGTTTCCCAACGGGCCAGTCAGCTTTACGCCCAGTCCTTACGCGCCAAACCTTCCGAATCCGAAAAGGTAGAAGAGACCGAGCAATCTTTAGAAACAAAAGAATCTACCTTTCCTTTGCCCACATCATCAGGATGGCTTTTACCCCTGGTGGGAATAATGGCGGCCGCTGGAATTTTTTGGGCCGGCAGTCTGTGGGGAAAACGACAAGAGAGTCAACCGTTGAGGGAACGCACCTTAATGGCAAGCCAGGACGAGCCATCCCTAGAAGTTGAAAAAGTACTAGTTGAAACCTCCTCCCACCAGGACTTTTCTTAAATCCCCTGCCCCGCCGAAGCAATCCATCAACCCTATTTATCTAGAAAATGCTTAATGCCATCCTCAAATGGTCGATCGCCCAACGCTGGTTAGTCGTTATTGGAGCCATTCTTGTCGGCATTTTAGGGAGCTACAACCTAACCCGGATGCCTCTGGATGTGTTTCCCCCCTTTGCACCGCCCCAAGTTGAAATTCAAACGGAAGCCCCAGGTCTAGCACCAGAGGAAGTAGAAACCCTAATTACCCTCCCCATTGAAAGTGCGGTTAACGGCACACCGGGGGTGGAAATGGTACGTTCATCGTCCGCCGTAGGCATTTCCGTTGTTAAGGCAATTTTTACAGACAATACAGATATTTATCGCGCCAGACAATTAGTGGCGGAACGCTTGCAGTCCGCTCGGAGTAAACTACCTACCGGGGCGGAGGAACCGCAAATTTCCCCTGTGTCTTCCCCTATTAGTACAATTTTAATGTATGCCTTGACAGTGGATGGGTCGGCGGACCATCCCGAAGCTAATTTGATGGAAGTGCGACGGCGGGTAGACCGGGAAATTACCAATCAAATCTTGGCAGTACCAGGGGTTTCTCAGGTGGTTGCCTATGGCGGGGACGTTAAGCAATATCAAGTGCTGGTCGATCCGGCCCGCCTCAAAGCTTTTAACATTTCCCTACAAAAGGTGACAGAGGCGGTAGAAGAAGCCAATGTCAATGCGGCGGGGGGATTTTTATTAACTGCCGATCAAGAGGATGTGATTCGAGGTTTGGGGCGCATCGAAAATATCTCCCAATTGGCGGATTCCGTGGTGACAGCCAGGGACGGTAAACCCGTTCTGATCCGGGATGTGGCAGAGGTGACCATTGGCCCAGCCTTAACCAGGGGAGATGGCAGTGTGGATGGCCAACGGGCGGTGGTGCTGGTAATTGATAAACAACCCCAAGCCGATACTCCCACTGTCAGCAAAGCGGTGGAAAAAGCCATGGCAGAGGTCAAAGCGGCGCTGCCCACCGGGGTTAATCTCCAGGTTACTTTTCGGCAAGAAAATTTTATTGATGCGGCGATCGCCAATGTCCGGGATTCCTTGCGGGATGGCATTATCATCGTCGCCGTGGTCATGGTGCTGTTTTTGATGAACTGGCGCACCGCTGTTATCACCCTCAGTGCCATTCCCCTGTCCATTCTCATTGGCATGATGATTTTAAGTTGGTTTGGCCAAGGCATTAATACCATGACCCTAGGGGGCTTAGCGGTGGCGATCGGCTCCGTTGTCGATGACTCCATTGTGGATATGGAAAATTGCTATCGGGGATTACGAACCAACCAGGCATTGGGCAATCCGAAGCATCCTTTCCAAGTGGTTTACGATACCTCCGTAGAAGTCCGCACCAGTGTCGTTTTTTCCACGGTGATTATTGCCGTTGTGTTTGCCCCTATTTTTAGTCTCACGGGGGTTGAAGGGCGGATTTTTGCCCCCATGGGGGTGGCCTACTTATTGTCTATTTTGGCTTCTACCCTAGTGGCCATGACCCTGTCCCCAGCCCTTTGTGCCTTATTGCTTGCCCCTTGTCGTTTACCCAGTGATGAAACTTGGTTGGCTCGCACTTGCCAAAGGATTTATCAACCCTTATTAAAGTTCAGTACCCACCATCCCCGCTGGATTATTGCGGCGGCGATCGCCTTTTTTGTTTTTTCCCTGAGCTTAGTACCCAGTATGGGAAGGGTCTTTTTACCGGAATTTCAGGAACGCTCCTTGGTGAATGCCATGCTCCTCTATCCTGGCAGTTCCCTCGAAGCTACTAATCGAGTAGGTTTTGCCCTTCAGGATGCTCTCAAGGATGATCCACGCTTTAGCACTGTACAATTGCGCTCCGGTCGTGCACCGGGGGATGCTGATGCCGGTGGCGTGAATTTAGGACATTTGGATGTAGAACTTAGTGATGCGGGTATAGCCGACCGAGAAGCCAGCATTGAAACCCTCCGGGCGGAATTTAATCGAATCCCTGGGGTTGCCCCCAACATTGGTGGTTTTATTTCCCACCGTATGGATGAGGTGTTATCGGGGGTGAGGAGTGCGATCGCCGTTAAAATCTTTGGTCCTGACCTTGAACAACTCCGCACCATCGGTAAATCGGTGGAAACAGCCATGGCGGAAATCCCCGGCCTGGTTGACTTACAACTAGAACCCCAAGTCCCAGTCCGTCAGGTGCAAATTCAGTTTGATCGCCTGGCCGCAGGACGATATGGGTTAACCGTTGGGCAACTTGCTCACTTGGTCGAAACGGCCTTGAATGGCAGGGTCGCTTCCCAGGTTTTACAAGACCAACAATTATTTGATCTTCTGGTCTGGCTGAAGACAGATGCCCGCAATAACCTAGAAACCATTGGCAATCTGCTGGTGGATACCCCCAGCGGCACTAAGATTCCCCTGGCACAAGTGGCTCAAATTAGTTATGGCACTGGCCCCAACACCATTAATCGAGAAAATGTTTCCCGGTTGATTGTTGCCTCCGCCAACGTTAAGGGTCGAGATCTCCGATCTGTTGTTAACGACATCCAAACCCAAATAAAGGAAAAAGTCCCCCTCCCCACGGGTTATTTCATCCAGTACGGTGGTCAATTTGAATCTGAAGAACGGGCTAGTCAAAATCTTTTAATTTTTGGTCTATTGGCTGTGGTGGTCATCACCATTCTGATGTACTTCGCAGTTAAATCTTTGCCCGCAACCCTGATGATTATGGTCAATCTTCCCCTGGCCCTAGCAGGAGGTATTTTGGCGATCTCCGTGACGGGGGGAGTTATTTCCGTAGCTTCCCTAGTAGGTTTTATCACCCTATTCGGTGTCGCTGTCCGCAATGGATTGTTGCTGGTGGATAACTACAATCAAAAAATTGCCCTGGCGTTACCCCTTTCCCAGGTTATTCATGAAGGTTCCCAGGAACGGTTGGTGGCAATTTTGATGACCGCCCTCACCTCCGCCCTAGGTATGCTTCCCCTGGCGATCGGCACCGGAGCCGGCAAGGAAATTCTCCAACCCCTGGCGATCGTTATTCTAGGCGGACTCTTTACCTCCACTGCTTTAACCCTACTGGTATTACCAGCCCTATATGCCCAATTTGGACGTTTTCTGCGTCCATCTATTACAGTTCCCACATCAAAATCTCATCATCTCAATACCCTAACCAAGGTTTAGATTCTTTATGAAATACTTTTTCCTAATCAAAATTCGGACCCATTCCGACAATATTTTTGTTTTATCCTAAATAATTCCCTAAGTTCGACACCGCCAAAA
>NZ_JADEWJ010000461.1:0-1195 GCF_015207725.1 Synechocystis sp. LEGE 06083 | reverse complement strand
CCCTTCCTCAGTGGGCAAGCTTTTCCAGAAATACTGGTTTATCATCGGGAAAAGTATGGCTTAGTTTTGCCATTTAGATCTAGATTTTTCCCAACATATCCATGCAGACTATTAGCCTTGGCCCGAACGGCCCCGCCGTTGCTCCCCTTGGATTGGGCACTTGGTCCTGGGGGGATACCCTGTTTTGGGCCTACGGTAAGGACTTTGGCCCGGAAGAAGTGGAGGGGGCTTTCCATGCTTCCCTGGGGGCCGGGGTTACCCTGATTGACACCGCTGAAATTTACGGTTTTGGGGAATCAGAACGGCTCATTGGCCGCTTTTGCCAGGAAACTGACCAAACAGTACAAATTGCCACTAAATACTTTCCCTTGCCATGGCGTTGGCAGCGCTCTGATATAACCAAAGCTTTAACCGCCAGTCTAGAAAGGCTACTAACAGATAGCATTGCTCTCTATCAAATCCATTGGCCCCTGGAATTTTGGCTAAAAACACCGGATTTCATGGCAGTGTTGGCCGCTGAGGTCAAAAAAGGCCGCATCCAAGCTGTGGGAGTGAGCAACTATTCCGCCCAGCAAATGGCGATCGCCCATGGGTGTTTAGCCGCCCAGGGCATTCCCCTCGCAAGCAACCAAGTGCCCTACTCCCTGCTCAACCGTGACATTGAAAGCAACGGCATTTTAGCCCAGGCCCGTCAGCTCAATGTCACCATTTTGGCCTACAGTCCCCTGGCTCAGGGGCTACTCACCGGCAAATATCGCCCCGAAAATTCCCCCAGTCTCCAGGGAGCCCGCCGCCTTGATCCCCGCTTTAGTACCAAAGGATTGCAAAAATTAACTCCCTTACTTACCCTCTTGGATACATTGGCGGACAAACACGACAAAACACCGGCCCAAATTGCCCTCAATTGGCTCATTGCCCAAGGGAACGTGATTCCCATTCCAGGGGCAAAAAATGCTTCCCAGGCGAAACAAAATGCCGGAGCTTTGGGGTGGCAATTAAACCCAGAGGAAATTGAACAATTACGAACTGTTGCCCAAGGTGTTTGAAAATTTTTTGCGAATAAAGTCTTGATCTTGTTCTTCTAACCGCCCCCGTAAAGCGCTAGAAAGACCTCAAAATTAAACTGAATTTTTACCCGAGCCCATTTATTAGCTTAGAAATAGGTGGTGTTATCTATGTAGTGAAAGTCTAAAAT
>NZ_JADEWJ010000110.1:0-11004 GCF_015207725.1 Synechocystis sp. LEGE 06083 | reverse complement strand
ATACGGAACCTATACGGAGGAGCGGAGGGACTTGTTTGAAGATTTAACTATGGAACAGTTTTTGTCGGAGATGGAAAATCTGGATCTTGACAAATAAAAATATATGAAATCATTGAATTTTGCTGATTGGTTGGAAAGGCGTTGGGTGACCCCTTCCTATGCTGGCTGGTTACTTTTGGTGCTGGCCATCTGCCTATTTGGTGCCGCCACTAACTCCATGGCTGGTTGGCTTTATGTCATCAGTGGCATTAGTTTTGCTCTGTTGATCATTGCGGCCATTCTCCCCAGGCGATCGATCCGGCAGTTGGAATTAGAGCGTTTTCCGATCCAGCCAGTAAGTGCGGGGGAAGATTTGACCATTACCCTCCGGCTCCACAATAACCACAAGCAACCCAAAAGTTTACTCCAGGTGTGGGATCTATTGCCCTCGGAACTAGGACGGCCTCAAGGTAAGGCGATCGAACTTGTGCCCCCCAAGGATTTTTACCAATGGAGCTATTTCCAGCCTACTCAAAAACGAGGGGTGTACCACTGGCAAGATTTGCAGTTACGCACCGGCACTCCTTTAGGTTTATTTTGGTGTCGCCGTAGTCGGTCTGTTCCTGCCAAGGCTATTGTGTATCCCCAGGTACTCAAGCTTCAGCAATGTCCTTTGGTGGATGCCATTGGGGCGGAGGATCAGGATCGGATATATAGCGATCGCCATTATCAAGCTGCGACGGAGGGAATGACTAAAACTTTGCGGGCCTACCGTTTTGGTGATCCCACCAGACTGATCCATTGGCGCAGTAGTGCCCGATTTGACCAATTTATGGTGCGGGAATTAGAAGTAGTGACGGGGGGGCAGGAGTTGGTCATCTGTCTTGATAGTGGTGCTTTATGGCAAGCAGAAATTTTTGAGCAGGCCGTCATTGCAGCGGCTTCCCTCTACTTCTACGCTGTGCGAGCCCAGTTGAATGTACGACTCTGGACAGCGGGGGCTGGCTTAATCTCAGGTGGGCGATCGGTATTAGAAGCCCTGGCAGCGGTGCAAATGAACGAAGCAGTCCAGCATGAACTACCCCAAAAGATTCCCCTGTTATTGCTTACTAGTAGGGCAGAAAGTATGACAGCTTTAGCCAGCCATAGCCGTTGGCTTTATTTTGCTTCCCCGGATGAATTATCATTATCCGCCCCCCGCTCTGCCCTTTGTGCTGGCTTGATGGTTGAGCATGGTAAAGATTTGTCTCAACAATTGCAGCGACCTCCGAATTTTTCCCAAGGATCTTTAGCTAAGGCTTAAAATAATACGTGTTTATGCTGAATGTGTGCTGGGTCACTCCATAAGGAATGGTGTTAGAGTAATCCTATCGGCCACGATATGCCCCCCCCAGGGTTTTATTTCTCGTCAGGTTCAGCTATGTTCAACGCTATTTCACCACCATTTCGACCCCGCAGTGCCTTGCTGTGGAATTTGATTCGTCAGTCTCCATCTGCCCATCACAAAAGTGACAGTGATGGCGATCTGGGTTTCACCATGTTTGAAGTGCTGATTGCTTTAATGATTTCCTTTCTATTCCTGACAGGAACTCTGAATACCATGGTGATGGCAACAGTAATGCGGGTTAAAGCAGAAAGACAGGCTGAGGCAGGCTATTGGATCAAAGAGGATTTGGAACGGGTTCGATCTGATGCGGCTGCCTTTTCTGATGTAAGCAATTGCCCCAATGTTGGTGAGAATTATTCTAATACAGGAACAATGGCGGCTAATGATGGTATTCCCCCGATGGTAACAAGTACAAGGACAATTTTGGGGAGGAATGCAACGATGACTCGTGATGTTGCTTTCAGTGGAAATGTCGTTTCTCTTAACTATAGAGTCAGAAACACTGAAATTACAGATGCCGACAAAAATGTTCTTGCCAGTCTTTACACCGAAGTTCTTCCGGCCGCCGCTCTTACCTGTGGTCCGTAGGCGAGGCAAATTGATGGTAACGGATTTAAAAATAATCTATGTTGAGGATGGTTCATGATGACAAGAAGTTATGGTGCTAGGCTTCCTTCAAAAATCCTTTGTAGCTCTCCCGCCAGGGCATCTCACCAAGGATGGACACTGATAGAAGTGGCAGTGGTTGCTGTCATCGTCAGTATTTTAGCATCCTTGGCTTTGCCAAGCTTTGGCAAGATGCAGGCCAGAAATCAGCTCCGGGGGGCTATGGCCCAGGTACAGGGGGCATTTCAGGAAGCCCAAAGAAATGCAATTAAAAAAGGCTCCAGTTGTGTGGTGGATGTTAACACTACCAATAGAACAATCAGGCAAAACAGCGCAAGTTCAAATAATGGTTGCATTCCCAATCCGGTTAGCATACCAACCAATCAGAGCATCACAATGTCATCTCCCTCTGGCACCACAAGTGTTACATTCTCCTACAAAGGCAATCCCAGTGCGTCAACCGACCAAACTATAGTTCTATCCCATGAAATAACGAGATTGGAACCTCGTTGTCTTGTGATAGCTTCCGGGATAGGCATTATGCGCTCCGGTTATTATCAAGGAATGACTTGTACCCCTGCCCCATGAAGATTAGAATTCTGGCTTCGTGAAGAATTGCTGAGATATCTCCCAGACCGCTGTTTTTATTTGAGATAATAAATATACTAAAAGCTAATGATCTCGTCGGAGATGTTAGCCTATGGTCAGTCGCACTATTTTTTACCTATTTTTCAAGCTGTTTGATCGACATCGAAAAAAATCACTTGGTTGGACTTTGATTGAAGTGGGAACAGTAGCAGTGATAGTGGGAATTTTAGCGAGTTTGGCAATACCGTCATTTATGAGAATGAAGGCCAGAATGGACACTAGAAATGGGATTGACACCCTCAAGCAAACTTTACAGCAAGCCCAGCGTAATGCCATTAAAATGGGCAAGGAATGTCGAGTGCAATTATCGCCCAGCAGTAGTCCCCCTAAGATCCTTCTTGATAATGATCCAAGGTACAGCGGCTGTTTGCCCTATCGAGAAGTGCCACTGGAAAATGTAGCATTCCATCATAACTTCCCCGGTCCTAATATTCGCTTTTCCTATAAGGGCAATTCGACTAATTTAGGTACGATGGTAATAGAGTCAAAAAATGTGACGGGGATTCGCTATTGCTTAGTAATGTCAAATATGATTGGCATGATGCGTACTGGTAATTACTCGGAGGCACCTCCCACCATTGGGTCTTCCCATTGCCAGAGAGATGTTTAGGAGAACTCGCTATGAAAATTTGGTTGTATTTGTTAATCCGCATTGAACAAAAATCAAAAGGTTTCACCTTACTGGAGCTCTTGATTGCTTCAGTTATGACTTTTTTTGTAGTTAGTGGTGTCGGGTTTGCCATTGTCATTATGACCAAGGACAATATCACTTCCCAGGTTTCTGGAGACTTGGTTTTCAATACCACTAGGGCCGCGGATTTTATTACCGACGAAATTAGGCAAGCGACTTTTATTTCAACAAATTCTGCCGATATACCAACTAGTACAGTTAGTTGTGCAATGGCAAGCGGAGAGCAATTTGTGATAGGTTTAGCGATTGCTTCTTCCCAAGTAAATGTGGTCTACTATACCAAAACTCCTCCCGGTAGTCCATGGTTGGGGCCTAGTTCGATTTACCGTTGTGGTCCCCCATTGAATGCCAGTGGACAGCTAGACCTCACTCCTGCAAACAGGACAAAATCAATTCTTGTAGATTCCATCACCACCAATGCAACCGCGAGAAACGAAACGTGTGCTTCTGGAACTACTAAGTTTCCCGCCAGTCCAAGTGCAGGGTTTTTTCTCTGTGTCAATAATAGCAACCCAAACCTTGTTGAGCTAAGGCTAACTAGTCGTTCTGATAAGTTAGCAAGTGATGGTCTTGGTGCCGGCAGAAATTCAGCAAGCTCAGGTAATTATCGAGTTGTTGCTACTGCCTTTACTCGGGCGGCTTCTGGAGTTGCAACTTTAAACGGAAGTGGAACATGCACGGGCGTTACAGTGGCAGTTGATGGCAGACCAGCAATTAACTTCTCTAGTGGCATGAGCTTGGTAGCGAACTCTAGCAGGGCATTCGTTTTTAGTCCTGGTGTATGGGTGAAGACAGGCAATACTTATACTGGTACCGGT
Organism: Synechocystis sp. LEGE 06083; assembly: GCF_015207725.1. NCBI lineage: Bacteria > Bacillati > Cyanobacteriota > Cyanophyceae > Synechococcales > Merismopediaceae > Synechocystis > Synechocystis sp. LEGE 06083. Next base: position 6,875 of record NZ_JADEWJ010000110.1, on the reverse strand, counting down.
GGTTCACTGGCTTGCACCATTACTGCATCGTTCTAGGGATTGAGTTAATCACTATAATCATTATTAGGAATGAGATTGAAGTAGTTAAAAAATCAAATTTAACTCTGGTGTTGTTTACTCATATTTTGGCTGAAGGGCGATCGCCTGCTGCATTTGCAAATATCAGAAATAGAAATAAAAAACTGGGGAAGCAAGAGGTAATTCCCGCTTCCCCAGTAATAGGCGATGGCAATGTCAAGACTAGAACTGTTTCTTAACCTGCTCAAATGTGTTGGACAATTCGTTCCAACTTTTTTCTAAGCCTGCTTGTAATTCTTCCCAAGCTGCTTCACCAGATTGTTGAAGATCGTGCCATTTCCCCATTAAAGCGTCCCGTTGGGCCTGAAGATCTTTGAGGGCTTTTTGATAGTTAACATTGGCATCTGCGGCTTTTTCTCTAGCTTCAGCAGACATTTGATCAATCTGGGCATTGAGCTTGTCAATTTTTGCTCTTACCTTCTCTTTATAGGCTTCTTTTTCTTGGGCAGTCATGGTGGTGGGGTTGGACATAAATGTTATCCTCTCTGATTTTGTTTACTGTAGGTTTTCTACGAAAGCTGTACCGGCTGGCGATCGGAAAGAAAATGTAGAACATCTCCCGGCATCACACCAGTGGGGCCAGTTAGTGTTGTTTTTTTAGAATGCTTATTTGACTGAATCAGCCAACTTCTGGGTCAGGACTAGAATCTACCAGTGATGGATAGGGCGACCACAATTAGGGCTAAAGCCAGGTTGGCAGCCAATCCGAAACCAATTAACTTGCGTCTAAACTGTTTTCTAGAGCCTGGATCAATTTCTGATACGGGGGGAGAAACCGGGTAAGCGTTAATCAAACCCGAATCGGTGACCCGGTAAGCAGGCTCAACGTTGGGGGAAGAGGGCGCATTCGCTTTGCCCTTGTTTTCTTTCATTTCTGACTCTGGAGTCAGAGGCTTTTCCCTCTCTGTCAATCCCTTAGCGGCAACTTCAGAGGGAATTAGCTCGCTTCCATCGCTGATATGTTGACCGCGGTTATTTTCAGCAGTGGTTTCTTTTTCCAGTGCTGTATTTTGGCTATCCATTGATAACCCTCCATCTAACGACAGCAAGTACTTGCCTTGCTATAAGTCCATTATAACTCCCCGTCGTGCTTTTGTCAACTCAAAGTAATTTAACTTTAAATATATTGTCGTAACTTTATAATTATTTTGTTATTACAAATGAAATCGTCAAAGCCCTATAAATTGCCATGTCAGTCCACTGAAAGTTGCTATGCTGGGAAAAGAGAAGGACTCTGTGCGGGCAATGATTAGAACAAAACCGAAATCCGATAAAGTGCTGACGATTCGCTTACCAGAAAAAGATTTGATTCATTTAGAGCGCTACTGTACGGCGGAGGGGCGGACAAAAACCGAGGTGTTGCGTCAGCTCATCCAAAATTTACCAGCCGTTCCTGACTAGGATCCTATTTTTGCTACAATGGTGGGTCGCTCAAAATAGATAATTTAATAGTTGGCATTAAGCACTATGTACAATCCTTCCCTCCGTCGAGAAGCCCGTTATGAGCCAGCGGCGGTTTTACCCGTTACCCGTGAGCAGTCCCTGATTGACTGGCTAGAAAGTAATAATCGTTTGATTTATCGGGAAATTGAAGAGGGTACCACCAGCAATATGAGTGATGAAGATGTGGACATTGCTGAGTTGATGGATGGAGATGACAATCTCTATAGTGATGACAGCAGTGATGATATGGATGAAGATTAAGCCTGAAAAGCTAAGTTAATTTGGCTGTCCAGCTAGTTTTCACAAACTCCGATCGCCATGGGAGAATCTTCTTTTTGGATATTTAGGGGGGGATTCCCAGGGGCCACCTAGGAGTGAGTGGGAAGGATGTTATTGGGGAGTCCTTATCTCATCCCAGGGATTGGGGCATATTTTTGTGAAGAGGAGGATGTAACCTTTCCCTCGCTTTGGACAGTTTAATTGTCGAACCAATCTCATGAGGAAAGAATTCCACCATGGTAAATGCACAAATTGGCATCATCGGCGGCAGTGGGTTGTATCAAATGGACGCCCTCAAAAATGTTGAGGAGGTAACCCTTGATACGCCGTTTGGGGCGCCTTCAGGCAGTTTTATTGTAGGGGAATTGGCCGGGACACCAGTGGCTTTTTTGGCCCGCCATGGCCGGGGGCACCACCTTTTACCTAGCGAAATCCCTTTTCGAGCCAATATCCATGGCATGAAACAGTTGGGGGTTAAATATTTAATTTCTGCGTCGGCGGTGGGTTCTTTGCAGGCAGAAGCAAAACCTTTGGATATGGTTGTTCCGGATCAGTTCATTGACCGCACTCGCCAGCGGATCTCCACTTTTTTCGGCGAGGGAATTGTCGCCCACATTGGTTTTGGTAATCCCATTTGCCCCCAGTTAGCCCAGTGTCTCTCCACAGCGATCGCCAGTTTGGAACTGGAGGGGGTAACGCTCCATAACCGGGGAACCTACGTGTGTATGGAGGGCCCAGCCTTTTCTACCATTGCGGAATCGAATTTATATCGCAGTTGGGGGGGGACTGTCATCGGCATGACTAATCTGCCAGAGGCCAAGTTGGCCAGGGAAGCGGAAATTGCCTACGCCACTTTGGCCTTGGTAACCGACTATGACTGTTGGCATCCAGACCATGACCATGTGACGGTGGAGATGGTTATTGGTAACCTACAAAAAAATGCGGTCAATGCCCAGCGGGTAATTCTGGAAACAGTTCAACAATTGGCGGCCAATCCCTTTGATTCCATTGCCCACAGCGCCCTACAGTATGCAGTGTTAACCCCCCCGGATAAGTTTCCCGCCGCCACTTACGAAAAGTTATCTTTGCTTTTGGACAAATATTATTCCCCTTCCCGGTAGAAACATGGTGGAAGTTCCAAAATTGGGCAAATTCTCCCCACAGCCTTGGAATCATTCATCTTAGGCGCAGACCCTCCCATGCCGAGCTTTTTCCCTAACCAGTACAATGGGGATATTACCTTTTAGCCCGTTCGACTTTTGCCCATGCACCCGGTTGTTAGTTCCGCTGAATATCGTCAACGTCGCGATCGCCTGATGGCCAAGCTAGGCCAGGGAACGGCCATTTTTGCCAGTGCCCCCCAGGCGGTGATGCACAACGATGTGGAATATGTGTTCCGTCAGGATAGTGATTTTTACTACCTAACGGGTTTCAACGAACCGGAGGCGATCGCCGTTTTCGCGCCCCACCACGAAGAACATCAATTTATTTTGTTTGTGCAGCCCAAGGATCCGGCTAAGGAAACCTGGACTGGCATTCGCTACGGTGTGGAGGGGGCCCAATCAACTTTTGGGGCGGATATTGCCTATCCCATTGGGGAACTGGATGAGCATTTACCAAAATATCTGGAAAATGCGGACAAAATTCATTACCATCTTGGTCGAGATGAAGCGTTAAACAAAACTATTCTCCACCATTGGCAACGTCAATTAGCGGCCTATCCCCGGCGGGGCTATGGTCCCCAGGCTTTGGTCAATTCCCATGGGTTAGTGCATCCCCTGCGGCAAGTGAAAAGCGACACCGAATTAGCTCTGTTGCGGCGGGCCTGTGACCTGTCGGCGATCGCCCATCAGCGGGCTATGGAATTTGCCAGACCTGGCCACTACGAATATCAAGTCCAGGCGGAATTAGAAATTATTTTTCGGCGGGAAGGGGGTTTGGGTCCAGCCTATCCCTCCATTGTGGCGGCGGGTAAAAATGCCTGCATTTTGCACTACATCAACAATGATTGCCCCTTGACGGATGGGGATTTACTGCTCATCGATGCCGGCTGTTCCTACGGCTACTATAACGGTGACATCACCCGTACTTTTCCGGTCAACGGCAAATTCAGCCCGGAGCAACGCACTCTGTATGAAATAGTTTTAAACGCCCAGGAAGCGGCGATCGCCACAGTGCAAGCAGGCAATCCCTACCACCAATACCATGATGCAGCGGTGTCAGTGATTGTGGATGGCCTAATGGATTTGGGTCTGCTGGTGGGGGACAAAGAAGAGATTATCAAAGAAGAAAAATATAAACCCTTCTACATGCATCGCACAGGCCATTGGTTGGGTCTTGATGTCCATGATGTGGGCAACTACAAACAGGATAAGGAAACCTGGACAGTGTTGGAGTCAGGACAAGTGCTTACCGTGGAACCGGGTATTTACATTGCCCCGGACATAAAACCCGTGGAAGGACAGCCGGAAGTGCCGGAGCAATGGCGCGGTATTGGCATCCGCATTGAGGATGACGTATTGGTCACCGTCCAGGGCCCAGATGTGTTGACTAGCGCGGTGCCAAAGGCGATCGCCGACTTGGAACACTGATTATTGGTTAGATCCCCTAACTCTAGTCAAAACCCAAGCCTAGAGGGAATTTCTTCGCTGGCCCAGGATTGTGACTGAACTGCCTTTCTGTGATCGATTCTCAGACCAAGAAAAAATCTCCCCAGGTTTGCCTTAACTGCAGTGGGGAGACGGAGGGGTTTAGCTTGGCACCTTGCTAACGGTTTGGCCAAGGAACAATGATTGGGCTGTTAGTTATTGCCCATGCTGGAGTTTTCAATCACTTTATCGATCAAGCCATAGTCCCTGGCTTCCGCCGCTGAGAGAAAATAATCCCGGTCAGTATCCTTGGCAATCTTTTCCACGGTTTGGCCAGTACGTTGGGCCATAATTTCGTTCAATTGTTGACGGATACGGAGAATTTCCCGCGCTTCAATGTCAATATCCGTTGCTTGGCGGCGACCGGTACCCCCCATGGGCTGGTGGATCATAATCCGGGCATGGGGTAGGGCTAATCGTTTTCCTGGTGCCCCGGAGGCTAACAAAAAAGCTCCCATGGATGCGGCCAGACCCACACAGATGGTAATCACTTCCGATTTGATATATTGCATGGTGTCGTAGATGGCCATGCCCGCAGTGACAGAACCACCGGGAGAGTTGATATACAGATAAATCGGCTTGCTCGGATCATCAGAATCTAGATATAGCAAAAAGGCCACAATCCGATTGGCGATCGAGTCATTTACCTCTTGGCCAAGAAAAATAATCCGCTCTTGGCTCAGCCTAGTATAAATATCAATCCACCGTTCATACTGACTGCCGGGAAGACGAAACGGGACACTGGGAACACCGATAGGCATGGGTTTTTTCGCTTAAATTTGGGAATAGATTTGAATAGTCGACAAAAGTCGGGACTTAGCTGATGGGGGACTATGGCCCCGATTTGCTCAGTAGGGGTCGAGTCTTTAGGCAAGATTTAAATGGCCTAAATCACTGCCATTGGTTTGGGTAATTCCGCTGGACTTTCTAGCACCCGGTCAATCAGTCCATACTCCTTAGCCTTGGCCGGGGTGAGATAAAAAGTCCGGTCCATGTCTTTAGCTAACCTTTCCTGGGTCTGGCCAGTGTTAAAGGAAAGAATCTCCAGCATTGTCTGTTTGTTGGAAATTACTTCCTTGGCGCGAATTTGGATATCCGTAGCCTGGCCCTGGGCCCCGGTGCGGTTTTGGTTAAGAACAATGGTGGCGTGGGGCAAACTGGCCCGATAACCTTTAGTACCAGCAGAAAGGATCATGGCGGCGGTGCCCATGGCTTGGCCAATACAAATGGTATGCACCGGAGGCTTGATGTAGTTGAGGGTGTCACAAATGGCGAAGGCTTCGGTTTCAAAACCCACCGCATCGCCGGTGTACCAGGAAGTACCGGTGGAGTTGATATAAAAATAGATTGGTTTATCGGGATCGTCGAATTGGAGATACAGCAGTTGGGCAATAATCAACTGGGTCACATCAATGCCGACCTGTTGCTTCACCTCGTCGGAGGAGAAAAGCGGCATCCCCAAGTAAACGATGCGCTCTTTAAGCAAAAGGGATTCAAGATCCGGCGGCGGCGTTTTGAAAGCCATGTCGCCATAGTAGGAGGATTGAACCGCAGTTATTTCCATGCTGTCAGGTTGGTGTCGATGGATAAAAAGGCGAAACCAGAGGAATGCCTTATTTGCCCGTGGATATTGGTTATGATCATTTTCCTTTAAGTTTAACCTTCTCTGCAAGTTTACCTAGGGCAAAGCTGCCCCTCAGAGCGTGATTACTTCGCCCCTCTCCTGTTTTTGGTGGCTAGGTCCTACGCCTTCCCAGGTAAGAAATTTCCGCAAACTCCTAGTGGCTAAGCCGTCATCAACGTTGGCAGTAACGGCCAGGAAAAACCGTCGATGTCCAGGGTAATGCTGGCGATCGCCAGGCATTTTATGGCTTGACCGAACGTGAGTTGTGACCAGCAATCAGCAGAAAACAGAGCGCTATCATTCTTTGAGTTACGCCCTGCTCTCTTTGCAACCACAGCGGTGGAAATTTAATTAACCCAACTGATCAAAGATAGAGAACATGGGTAGATACATGGAAAGCAAAATGGTACCGACCATACCGGCGATCAACACCATCATGGCTGGCTCGATGATACTGGTCAGCGCTTTAACCGTTTGTTCCACTTCATCCTCATAGAAGTCTGCCACTTTCATCATCATGGCATCCAGTTCTCCCGTTTCTTCCCCGATACTAATCATTTGAATAGCCAAAGAGGGAAAGACCTTACTTTGTTGCAGAGCCAAACTCATCATCCCCCCCTGTTGAATTTCGCTAATGGCCCCGGCGATCGCATCGGAAATTATTTTATTCGGTACAGTGTTACAAACAATTTCCAAAGATTGAATAATGGGAACCCCCGAACGGGTAAGGGTGCCAAACACGCGGCAAAACCTAGCTACGGCGGTTTTTTCATTTAAGGGGCCAAACAAGGGTAGTTTCAACA
>NZ_JADEWJ010000460.1:0-1206 GCF_015207725.1 Synechocystis sp. LEGE 06083 | reverse complement strand
ACGAAGGATCGTCTTTTCACTCGGATTTTAGAAGAGATTGAAAGTACTGATCGACGGGTTGAGTTGGCATCCACAACGGTGGAACTTGTCTCCGCCTCCGGTTTACATGTAAGCCTGAAGTCAGGTAATGGATCCAATTAGGCGATCGTAAAACACCCTTTATTTATCCCCATGGAGTTATTAATCAAGATCAAAAATTTACTGACAACGGCTATTGACAAACTACAGATCTACGATGAAAACACTATCGGTCGAACAACAAATTGCCAATCTTCGTCCAGCCCTGGGAATAGCGGGCCAGATCAATCGGTGGTTCTTGGGGGCAGCCGTTTTGGGGGCGATCGCCTCACTCTTATTTTGGAATCCATTACCTCTGACATTTTCACTTTTTTTTGTCATTGTCGGATTTTCCAGAAGAAAGCTGGGCCCCAATCTGATTGTGGCCATATCTGCTTTTGATAAGGAAGCTCCTTCATGGGGAGAGGTTTCCATTACCATTACTCGTTGGAATGCCGATAATCATTACCACGGAATTGTGCGGGAAACGGGTTATCCCAATTGGAAATATCAATTTATCCCCCAGGGTTGGCGACCAGTGCCGGGTACTTACCCTGCCAAGATATGGCGCACTGGTATTGATGGCAGACCCATTCTTACCGTTGTCCAGGAAGGAATTATTATTCCCACTGGTGATGCTAGGGTCGAGTCGGACTCCATTGAAAATTAACCTAGAATTGACAGAGCAACATATTGGTGGTGCAAAAATAATCAGGAAATTGATTAAGCGCTAGGCGATCGCCTCGGTTGGAATTAATTACTGTCAGTTGGCGATTGGTCGGTACATTGCCTAGAGACAAATATACTTTTTCAGTAAAGGAGCTAGACTGCATACAAATAAACCACTACTTCGAACTAATGTCCCAATACAACCAATAGATCAAGAAATTCTACATTGGTCCCAGAACTTGCCTTCCCCATAGTTAGAAGCTCCTTTTAAATACACCAAAATTTCAGTGAAATTGATTGTAATGTAAGAAAATTAAACAGGATGTGTTGGATTTATTTTAGTTGAAATTGGTCAAATAAAACCACATTGTTATTATCTTCATTGCTGTCAAAATAATAGCTTTTGATCACTGCGTTATTGTCACCAGTTTCCAGTACACTAAAGACGGTGATTTTATTACTAGCAATGTATGGTAATGG
>NZ_JADEWJ010000109.1:0-11070 GCF_015207725.1 Synechocystis sp. LEGE 06083 | reverse complement strand
GCCCATTCTAGCCCAAAATTTCCCCCGCTCTAACCTCTAACCAAGATGGGCCACCTGGGTAGTTAAATATTCCCCCTCGTTGAGATCCACCAGGCGATCGCCAAAGCCGTCCTTACCCCAGAGCTGGAACTGGTTGCCCTGGAGGGAATGGAGTCGTTGTTGATTGCTATAGAAATCGTAGGTGGAGGACTCGGGAGCCTGGGCAGTAGAATTTGCCCCCACCATGGTCAATAAACGATCTGCTTTGCTGGTAAATTGCATTACCGTTGTCCCCAAATCACCAAAATTGCCGAGGCGCACGGCGGTTAAATCCAAACGTTTGCCGTAACCTGCCTGGGTCAACAGCAGAACTGCCTCAAGGGGGGAGGCCATCAATACCCCCACTAACTTTTCCGTCTGGCGGAGTCGCATTGCTTCTTGGCCCTGGGCGCTGGGGCTAGAACAAGTGAGACCAACTTGGGCCACATTAAACCTTAGTAAGCGACCATTGCTGGTGGCAATAACCAAATTTTGGTCAGGGGCATTATCCATGGGCGTAACCCATTGGGCAAACTGGAGGCGATCGCCATTTTTTAACTTGATCAAACTCAAACCCCGTGGGCCCAGCTCTTGCAATTCCTGACCAGCAAGCAGTTTGACTCGACCCTGTTGACTAACTAGGAGTAAATCCTGGGGCTGTTCCGGTGGAGGTAAAAATCCCTGGAAAGGGACAGCGGTGGCATCCCGTTGGGCTGACTTGGGTAGCAGGTGCAACAGGGGAATGCGGGTAACGACCAGGGGCGGCAAATCTGCAATCGCCACGGGGAAAGCTTTACCGTGGTCACCAATCACAACCAAAGTTTCCCTTCCTTGAATAGGGAGTTGCTGAGTTAAGGGTTCAAAACAGTTGCTTGAGGTTAACGCCTCCGGATGCCAGCCAATTTCCCCCTGGAGATTGATGCTGAGAAAAGCATTAGGTGGAGGTGTTTGGGGCGTAAATAGGGTGAGGGGATTCTTCTTGACAACTGGAACTTGTTTACTGTTTTCCCCGATCGCCTCTGGACTTGGTTGGCCTGGTTCCGGAATATTGGTCGGCGAATTTTTAGGGTCTAGGGCTGAATTTCCCCGCTTCTCAACCGGGGCGGAGTCGGTGGATTGGGCGGGGGCATTGTCTAATAACAATTGTTCTGGTTCTGATGACTCCGCTTTCTCCTCCATGGCCAGTCCATCTTCCTGTTCCGTCTCCAACTGGGTTTCAACCAGGGTGGTTTTTGGTGCAGGTGATTCCTTTTCTGCCACTGGCAAAGGGGTAATTTTAGCCGGCATTCCCTGTAATATTTTGGTCCGTCGCTCGTCGGCAAACTTTTTCTTCAAACCCCGCAACTCTTTTTTGAGGGCTTTTAACCGTTCCTGGCGATCGCCGATGAGGGTTTCTAGTTGCTGGATACGTTGGGCTAAATCAGTGTGTTCCCGCACCAACTTTTCCCTTTCCAGTCCGGTAATGCGTCGCAGGGGCATCCCCAAAATGGCGTCTCCTTGGGGCTCGGAAAGACCCAGCCTTTGCTGGAGCTGAATTTTGGCTGTGGTGCCATCGGAGGCAAAGCGGAGAATTTCAATCAGGGTGTCGAGATTTTCCAAGCCAATTAGTAAACCCGCCAACAATTCCCAACGACGACGGCTTTCCCCCAACTCATTTTCATACTGCCGCAGGAGGGTGTCTTCCCGGAATTGCAAAAATTCTCGGAGAATTTGCCGCAGCGACATTTGTATGGGCTGATTGTTCACCAAGGCCAGGAAAATTACCCCAAAATTGCTCTGCAAAGGGGTCATGCGATAAAGCTTTTTGAGAATGGTGTCGGCATTGGCATCCCGCTTCAACTCGATCACCACCCGCATCCCCGTGCGATCACTTTCATCCCGCAGGTCGGAAATACCGTCTAACTTACCGTCATTGACCAAATTGGCAATTTTTTCGATCCAAGCGGCTTTGTTGACCTGGAACGGTAATTCTGTAATCACGATCGCCGTGCGATTATGACTGCGTTTTTTCTCCCCCCGGACGGTTTCAATGTGGCTCACCCCCCGCACCGGAATTAAACCCCGCCCAGTTTGATAAGCCTGGATGATGCCTTCACTGTCAAGAATATGGCCCCCGGTGGGAAAGTCTGGGCCGGGAATTAACTTGAATAATTCTTGGTCTGACAAATCGGGCTTGTTAATCAAACCAATCAAACCATCCACCACTTCCCCCAAATTATGGGGCGGGATATTGGTGGCCATACCCACGGCAATGCCGGAGCAACCGTTCAACAGTAATAGGGGCAACTGGGCCGGCACCACGGTGGGTTCTTCCTGGGAATTGTCAAAGTTGCCGGTAAAATCGACGATCGCCTCGCTGATACCTTCCAACATGGCCCCCATGGCAATGGGCGCTAAACGGGTTTCGGTATAACGCATGGCGGCGGGGGGATCATTGTCCACCGAACCGAAATTGCCGTGGCCAGCCAAGAGGGGATAACGGCTGGAAAAGTCCTGCACCATCCGCACCAAGGCGTCATACACGGACTGGTCTCCGTGGGGATGGTATTTACCCAACACGTCCCCCACCACCCGGGCACATTTCCTAAACGGGCGATCGGGGGTCAACCCCAACTCATACATGGCGTAGAGAATGCGGCGATGCACCGGTTTTAAGCCGTCCCGCACATCGGGCAATGCCCGGCCCACAATCACACTCATGGCATATTCCAGATAGGAACGTTCCATTTCTTCGTGGAGATCGGTGGGGATAATTTGACCGCTGGGGAAAGATTTTCTGGCCATGCCGCTGGGAACCTGTGCGCTCGTCAATTCGCGGCCAATGTTAGCATTGGAAAGGCTGATTCTCTTCCCCACTTTGCTGAGTAAAAGCTTATGACCACGGTTCTCATCGTTGAAGATGACCCCATGAATTTCCGCGTCTTTTCTAAAATTCTCACCAAGCGGGGGGGATTCACCGTCAAAGGCAGTGAGGATGTGGCAGAGGTGTTGGACCTAGCCCGGAGCAAGGCGGTGGACGTGATTCTCATGGATGTTTCCCTCTCCCGCAGCCATTACCAAGGCAAAGCCTACAACGGTATTCAAATCACCCAATTGCTCAAACAGGACCCCACCACGGCCGGTTTACCAGTAATTTTGGTTACTGCCCACGCCATGGCCGGCGATCGAGAGTCTTTACTAGCGGAAAGTGGGGCTGAGGGGTACATTGCCAAACCAGTGGTGGACCACCAAGCTTTTGTCCAGCAGATTCAAGCCATGGCCGGCGGCATTGAAAACCCCAGCCTAGAGATTTAGCTTTAGCCTTTTTTCCATGTTGCCCACTGCCATTGTCCTCACCATTCTTTTGGGCATCATTGCCTACATTTGGGGTTATCCCCATTGGTTAGATTGGCGGGAAAAACAGCTTTTCCAGCGTCCCCTGCCCCCCCATTGGCAAGCCATCCTTGGCGATCGCCTGCCTTTTTATCGACAGCTTTACCCCCAGCAAAGACAAAAGTTAGCAGCAAAAATCCAGTTATTTCTGCAGCAAAAACAGTTCATTGGTTGCAATGATTTTGTCTTGACCGATGAAGTCCGGTTGGTGATCGCCGCCCAGGCTTGTTATCTAGCTTTAGAGTTGGGCAGTAATCCCTACCCCCGGCTGGACACAATTCTTGTTTACCCCGACGCCTTTCAGGTTAGACAGGTCAGCTCCCCCGACGGTTATGTGGTGGAAGAAGAAGAAACTATCCGGGCCGGAGAGTCCTGGGACAGGGCCGGGCAATTAATCCTTGCTTGGGGTACCATTGCCTGGGATTTGGAGCGGTGGCAAGATGGCCATAACGTTATTTTCCACGAATTTGCCCACCAATTGGACATGGGGGACGGAGCCATGAATGGGGTGCCCAAATTGGCCCGTCGCAACGACTATCAACGGTGGCAGTCAACTTTTGCGGCGGAATATCAACAACTACTCAGCCAACTGGAGCATAATCTCCCCACTGTGATCGATCCCTATGGAGCCACTAACCCCTGTGAATTTTTTGCGGTGGTGACGGAAACCTTCTTTGAAAAAGGACAAGAGTTACAACGCCACCACAGGCAACTCTATCAAGTCCTACAAAAATACTATTGTCTTGAGCCGTTGATCAACTGCTAGGGAACGGGCTGTAACCTGGTTACTTCCAGGGAGAATAATCCTCCCCCAGTGGCGGCGTAGGTTCTGACCCGGACAATGTAGTCCCCGGACTCGGTAATACGGGCAAAGGCGAGGGAATTGGTGCCCCCCTCGGTGCTGTCGTCGTTGGCCACAATGGTGGTGCCGTCATCGCCAATGAGCATGACCATGGTGTCGAATTCATCGGAGCGCAGGTCAATGGCCACTTGGTCCCCAGCCCGGAGATTAATGCGATAGTCCCTGGCAAATCCCCCCTCCCCCGTGGGCATATCCTGCAAAGTTAGGCGATCGTTAACCGTCGTATTGGCGTTAATGGGGATGGGATTATAAAAACTGTTTTGATTATTTTGGCCGTAACTTAGGGTTGGGTAGAACACGACCAGGGCAGAGGGCAAACCCATCCAGAGAGGGGCTAATTTGTTTAATTTCCCTGTAGTGAAGGATCTAAACATTTTCGCTGTCCTGACTGAGTACCGACTGGAGCCGACTGAGAAAATTCGATTCCTGGGTGATGGGGATGAACTGTTCAATGGAAGGGGCTGGCCCTGGGGATCTGTGCACTGGGCCTTCTTCGGATACTCTGGGAGCCTTGGAGTTTTCTGGAGCGTGATGCTGGAGATTTTTTTGGCCACGGTGATGCCAAGGGAGGGGTTCCAATTCCCCTGGGTCAGACGGCGAAACTTGCCGGTCTGGTGATTGCGATATTTGGTTTTGCCCTCGGTTGGGAACCTTTAACTGCCATGATTGGTCGGCTATCTTAGTCAACTCCTCCATCGATTTGTCCGTGGCGATCACCAGGGATCTGGGCAGATTTTGGGAAACTAGACGCTCAAACTCAGCGGAAAAGTGAAAATTAGGCTGTCCCTTCTTATGCCAGAACTCCAGCAAATGCTCCACCGAAACCGCCTTATAGCGGCCGAGGTAGAGGGCTTCAATCACCGCCAGACGAATCCACAGGGCTGAAAAATCCTTGAGCCAACCATTGATGACCTGTTTGGGCGCCATTCCCCGGAGGTCAAAACAATAGGCAGTCAAAAGCGAAACTGTCTGCAAAATGCCTGGATCCTTTTGAGTCTGGGATATTGTCATATTTGCTAGGGAGCTATTCTTAGTAGTTCCTAGAATATTAGCTCAAGTCCAGTCTGGGAGAAAGGAGGGTAGGCTATGTTTAAGCAATTGGGAGTTCTGACCACATTTATCGCCTTTGCGTTGGCCCTGGCGGTGTCGGGTAATATTCCCAGTGAAGTCACCAGTTTACCCCAGCAGTCCCTCACCATCGCCCAACAATCCAAGCACCAAGCCCGGCTCCGCTTGCAACGATCCCTACAGCAATTATTTCTGCGGCCCCATCGTTTTTCCGGCTCCAGTAATGGGGTAGTCAGTCCCAAGGTGGAATATTTTTAGTGGCTACCAAATGCGAGTCAAATCGAGTACAAAGCCGGGCATCACTTCGTCGCAATCTATTTTTTGGGGCGATGTTAGAACTTCCGTTTCCTGGGCGGGACGATAAATCTCAACCTGTTGATTTTGGGGATTGATCAATAACCCTAATTGCACCCCCAGCCGTCGATATTCCTGCATTTTTTCCTGTAATGGTTTCAGGTTATCCGTTGCGGACCGGAGTTCAATGACAAAATTCGGCACAACGGCAATAAAACCAACTATTTCGACCCCCCCGAGTTTGGATTGTTCAATCCAAGATACATCCGGCGATAACTTTCCTCCGCCCAGGGCGGTGAAGTCATAGCCACAGGAAGAATCAAACGCCTGACCTAGGTTGGTTTGGCGATTCCAAAGACCAACATCAATGGCCAGATCAAGATTTTTGCGACTAGTCTCTCCCCCGGCTGGTGCCATAACAATCAAATTCCCATCTTTGGTTAACTCAAGCCTTAAATCCGGGTTATCAAGACAAAGCTGATCGAAATGCTCCGGTGAGATTTTTAAAGTGACATGACTGACATCTAGTAACAATGGGTCTTGATCAATTGATCTAACTGGTTGGGTTAGGGTTGCCATGACTGCTCCTGGGTTCACTAAACACTGTGGTGGTTAACCATCTTGACAGCAAATTCCAAATCAACTCGACATACACAACAGTTGTAACGCTTACTTCTGTAAGGTTTTTGCTGTGCCACTCAGATGCCGTAGTCGCTAATATTTTGGCTGACCTAAATTCTAACCATTTCCCTTAGCGCAAAGTTGACAAAGTCCGAAGAACTCTAGGGTGTGGTAATAAATCCGAAAGGAATAATTAGCTTGCAAATTTTCCTCTAAGGATTGTACCGGACAACCTTGGATAGGGAAGGATTCGCCACACTGTAAACAGGTCAGGCAATGTTGATCCTGTTCAAGGGTTTGGTAGAGGAGTTCTCCTGTCATGGTGGCTTGATGTTGGATAAATCCGGCTAACTTGAGGGCGTCTAAAGCTCGATATACCGTGGCCAAGCCAATTTTTTTCGTTTCTCGCAGCTTGGTGAACAGGGCTTGAGCCGACAGGGGCTCCGTTTCCCTTTGCAAAGCTTGGAGCACCAGTCTCTGGTTGACGGTTAGGGACTCTAGGCGAACGGCAAGGGAAGGAGTGGGAAGACTCATGACAATGGTGAGGAACTATGCAATGATAATGATTATCGTTTATTGTTAACTCTCAGGAAAGTTAAATTTTCTGTCAGTTTGATCTTCACTGTATTGCACATTGGCTAATGTTCACATTCCCTGCCGCCCCCCGTTTCATTCAGTCCATTGGTCTTGCTCTAGTGGTGGGCCTAGGTGTCATGGGCTGTCAGCCCGCTGGGGAGCAGGATGGTTCGCTTAGCCAGGAGCCCACGGTGGAGGCCATGGATATTACGGTGAGTATTCCGCCTCAACAGTATTTTTTGGAAAAAATTGGTGGCGATCTGGTGCGGGTGAGTGTGTTAGTGCCTGGCAATAATGATCCCCACACCTATGAACCCAAACCCCAACAGTTGGCGGACCTGAGTGAGGCAGAAGCCTACGTTTTAATTGGCTTTGGTTTTGAGCAACCTTGGTTGGAGAAGTTAAAAGCAGCCAATGCCAATATGAAGTTAATTGATTCGGCCCAAGGCATTACCCCCCTGGAGATGGAGGAGCATGACCATAGTCACGGGGAAGAAGAAGGACATGATCACCATAATCACAGCCACGATGGCCACGACCATGGGCCAGAATCGGAAAAGGAGCAAGCCATGGGAGCAGTGATGGTGGCGGATCCCCACATTTGGTTATCTCCTACGTTGGTGAAACAACAGGCCTCCACGATCGCCAAAGGTTTAGCCGAGTTGGATCCGGAGAATCGGGAACAGTATGAAGCTAACTTGGCTGCATTTTTAGCGGAATTGGAGCAGTTAGACCAAGAGTTACGACAGGTGCTGGAACCTTTACCCCAAAGGAAATTTATTGTTTTTCATCCTTCCTGGGCCTACTTTGCTCGGGACTATAACTTGGGGCAAATTCCCATCGAAGTGGAGGGACAAGAACCCAGTGCCCAGGAATTGAAACAACTAATTGATACGGCCAAGGAAAATAATCTCACCGTGGTCTTTGGGGAAACCCAGTTCAGCACCAAAAGTTCCGAGGCGATCGCCGCTGAAATTGGCGCAAAGGTAGAATTACTTGATCCCCTGGCCGCCGATTGGTCTAGCAATCTCAAACTCGTTGCCCAAAAAATTGCCAATGCCCATAGTGTCCAGCCCCAATAACAATGTCTCCATGGCCGATCGCCCCAGTCCCACGGCTGTGATTACCGTCGAAAATTTATCTGCTGGTTATGGTGCTTCCCCGGTGCTGGAAAATATTAATCTGCGGGTGGAGGAAAGGGATTTTCTGGGCTTAATTGGTCCCAATGGGGGGGGGAAGACTACCTTGCTCAAGGTTCTGTTGGGCCTCATTAAACCATCCCAGGGTACGGTGCAAATTCTGGGGCGATCGGTGGAGCAGGGGCGGCGTTACGTGGGCTATGTGCCCCAGTGGTTGGAATTTGACCGGGCCTTTCCGGTGCGGGTGTTGGACGTGGTGAGGATGGGACGTTTGGGGCGGGGCAAACTATTTCGCCGGTACCATCGCCAAGATGAGGCCATTGTCCACCGTTGTTTGGAGCAGGTAGGCATGGGTAATCTAGGCGATCGCCCATTGGGGGCATTGTCGGGGGGGCAACGGCAACGGGTGTACATTGCCAGGGCCTTGGCTTCCCAACCGCAGATTTTGCTGCTGGACGAACCCACCGCCAACGTGGACAGCAAAGTGCAGAGGAGCATTTACGAGTTGTTGGGGGAACTGAATCAAACCATGACCATTGTGATGATTTCCCACGACCTGGGGGCCATTTCCCGCTATGTTAAAACCGTTGGTTGTCTCAACCGTAGTTTGCACTACCACCAAGAGAAATTTATTACGCCCCAGATGATTGAAGCCACCTATCAATGTCCGGTGGATTTGATTGCCCATGGGGTGCCCCACCGGGTTTTTCCCAGCCACGACCAGGGTTCCCCCGTCCTTGACAGTATTAATGGCCAAGGCCACGGCGCAGAGTGTCGTCATGATTGAGGCCCTAACCCAGGTTTGGCAATACGAATTCATGCAGAATGCCGTCCTAGCTAGCTTGCTGGTGAGCTTAGCCTGTGGATTAATCGGTTCTTTTATTGTCATCAACCGCATGGTTTTTATCAGCGGTGGTGTGGCCCATGCGGCCTATGGGGGCATTGGTTTAGGTTACTATTTTGCCTTTAATCCCCTCTGGGGGGCGTTTGGTTTTTCCTTGGTTATGGCGCTGGCTATGGGGTGGGTGGCCAGGAAATATCAACAGCGCAGTGACACTTTAATTGGAGTGATGTGGGCCCTGGGCATGGCGATCGGTATCATGCTGATTGATTTAACCAAGGGTTATAAGGCTGACGTGGCCAGTTACCTGTTCGGTAGTATTTTGACGGTGCCCCGGCAGGAACTCTGGCTCATGGCAGGGCTAGATCTCTTAATTATCATTCTGTTGTTTCTGCTTTATAAAGAGTTTTTGGCCATTTCCTTTGATCCGGTCTATGCCACTACCCGTAATTTGCCCGTCGATATTCTGTACTTAACTCTAGTGGCGGCTATTGCTTTAACTGTAGTGATGGTGATGCAATTGGTAGGGTTAATTATGGTCATTGCCCTGTTGAGTATTCCTGCGGCGATCGCCGGTCAATATGTACGAGATGTCCCCCAAATGATGGCAGTGGCCAGCGGTCTGGGGATGGTCTTTTGTTTAGTGGGATTAGCCCTTTCCTACAGCTTTAATCTTTCCTCTGGGGCAACCATTATTTTGGTGGCAAGCATTGCCTACCTGATTAGTTTGGCCTTTAAACGCTAAATCAGCACCTTCGTTTTTTTTTAAACCTGCGGACGGGCAAGGGAAACTTTTGCCCACACCTGTTACTGGCAGGAAGATACGCAAAAATTTTATGGGTCTAACTACGTTGTCCTACTAGCATTATTTCACATATTATACAATGTGGGTTCTACCTATATCTTCAGGGTGGAAATCGGAGCTCTTACATTGTTTTCAGCTGATCATCACATTCTCTCGATTCCGTGGACATTTCACTTCATCTCAACGCCGTTCATCAGAACTTAGTCCAATTTGCTCATTCCCCCGACTTTTGGCGCAAACTAGCAATTATCTTCGGTGCTGAATTTGACCGAGCTAAGGCAGAACAACTCCGACGACAATGGCAAGCAGAAGATTTTAGTCAATTACCGACCATCCGAGTTTTAGACCAGGGCATGGCGGGCTTGTTGGGAGCCTACGCCCAGAGTACGGATACCATCTATCTCAGTCAGGATTTTTTGGAGACGGCTTCCTCAGAGCAGGTTCAGGCAGTGCTGCTAGAAGAAATTGGCCATGCTATTGATGCTCGCCTAAATTTAGCCGATAGTCCTGGGGATGAAGGGGAAATTTTTGCCAATGTGGTCAGTGGTATTGCTTTTGATGAGTCGGGTTTGCAATCCCTCCGTTCCCAGGCAGACCATTTCACCATTTTTGTTGATGGGAATGCTGTGCCTGTGGAAGCGGCCACATTTTCTGCAAGTAATTTTGCTGAGCTTGTCACCGCCATCAACAGTGCCAATAATTCAGCGGGGCCGGATGTAATCGAAATAACTGGGAATATTCAATTAACGGATTTTCTGCCTCTGATTACCAGTGACATTGAATTTGTGGGCAATGGGTACACCATCAGTGGGGATGCCAACAACAATGGCGTTAATGATGAAGGGGATAAGTCTATTTTCTTTGTCAAAGAAGGCACCGTTAGCATTAGCGATTTGACCCTCTCCGGTGGGCGGGCCCAGGGTGGTAAAGGAGGAACCGGAATTCGCGGCGGTGGTGGCGGCATGGGGGCCGGGGGAGCTTTGCTGATCAACTCTGGCAATGTCACCCTCACTAATGTCACTTTTTCCGATAACCAGGCGATCGGTGGTGCTGGTGCTCCTGCCACTACTGTTTCTATTGCTGCCAATGGTGGTGGTGGTGGTGGTGGACTTTCCGGTAATGGTGGCAATGGTGGTCAAGCTTCCAGTACGCCTAATAATTATGCTGGCGGCGGCGGTGGCCTACGGGGAGATGGTGCTGAGGGTAGTGGTAGTTTCCCCAACCGAGTGGGGGGCGGCGGTGGAGGAACATTTGAAACATTTGAAACAATTGGAGCAATTATTAAAAGAATTGGCGATGCGAATGATGGAAGTGGCGGTAAAGCCAATGGCGGCAATGGCGGTGTAGAGGGATCTACTGATGGTGCAGCAACTGCAGGTGGTTTTGGTGGTGGTGGTGGCGGTGCTGGTGGCCTTAATGGCCCCAGTATTAGTGGTGCCAATGGCGGTGACTTTGGTGGCGGCGGCGGTAGCAC
>NZ_JADEWJ010000459.1:0-1213 GCF_015207725.1 Synechocystis sp. LEGE 06083 | reverse complement strand
TGGCACCGCAAAAGCCTGCAGCAAAACAAATTAAACAATTGGCCAACGAAATTTCTTTTTTCCGGGCCTTGTCAAAAGATTTGTTGATGCAAACTATTACTTACCTAAGCTTTCGTAATTATCCCTGCAGTCAGTCAATGTTATTTGAAAACTACTACGGGGGGTCAATTTATTTTATTGCTGAAGGTTGGATTAAAGTGTGTGCCATTGATGAATCTTCAAAAAGTAATATCTATACTCTTTACGGCCCGGACGAGATGGTGGGGGCGATCGCCGCGGTGGAAGAAGACTGGAATCCCAAGGAGGCCGTCACTCTGTCCCCTGCCAAGATCTGGAGTATTCCTACCCAAGATTTTCTAAATTTGCTCCAGGAAGATCCCCAAGCTGGTATTCAGGTAGCAATTTTTGCGTCCAAGCGTCTTAGAAAACTGAACCAATATTTTCGCCTAAGGGAAGCAGATAGTGTGACCAAAGTAGCCCATATTTTGCTGGAATTGATGGAACAGAAGGAAAATAAAATAAACACCAAAAAACATAGGGTATTAATACCGAATTTGCCCCATCGAGAAACCGCCATTCTCAGTGGAGTTACGAGGGAAACTGTTACCCGCACATTGAGTAAATTGGAAAAAAAGGGCCTCATTTTACGCCAGGGGGCCACGATTGAAATTCTCAACTTGGATTTTCTCCAGCAACTGGTTAATGGCAATTCCACTTCGGTCTGATTTTGACCAATTCCCCCATGGGATTAAAGCAGGGTGCGGGCTTTGAGTTGTAGGTAGCGATCCACTAACTGTTCACTGACTTTGTCCGCCGGAGCATCCAAGACTAAAACCCCTTTTTGTTTCAGCTTCGCCAGGGCTAATTGCCGCTGTTGCAACAGGTTAATAGCCACCGCCTGTTGGTAAGCACCACTAACTGTAGTGGCCGGGGAATGGGCTAATTGGTCCACCTGGGGGTCTCGCAGAGTGACACAAAAGGGCAGATAACGGGGAGCTAGCTGGGTGAGGGCAGTGAGCAATTCCCGTGAAGCAGTGGGATCAATTAAATCGGTGATGCACACCACTAGGGCCCGCCTGGTTTGTTGTTGCACCAGTTGACCGATCGCCGCGCCGTAATCCGGTTCTTGCAGCACGGGTTGGAGGGGAGTCAAGGTTTTCAATAATTTGGGTAAATAATGTAAACCCCGCTCCGGGGGCAACCAACTCACCAC
>NZ_JADEWJ010000007.1:0-32433 GCF_015207725.1 Synechocystis sp. LEGE 06083 | reverse complement strand
TGGTTAGTGTGGGCCTTCACCGGTGCTCTCTCTTTGCAAGCCCTCAGGTTAATGAAGGCAACTCCCGAAGCGGCTCCCCCCATGGTGACTGGGGCAGAATCGGCAGTGCATTATCCCCAGGTTTGTTTGATGGTGGCTGCGAAAAATGAAGAAGCGGTTATCAGTAAAATTGTCCGGCAGTTATGCACTTTGGATTATCCAGGCGATCGCCATGAAGTTTGGATTGTGGACGACAACAGCACTGATCGCACTCCGGTTATCCTTGATCAACTACGCCAGCAATACCCCCAGTTACAAGTGCTGAGAAGGGGCGCTGGGGCCAGTGGGGGTAAATCTGGAGCTTTAAACGAAGTCCTAGCCCAAACCCAGGGGGACATCATTGGGGTATTTGATGCCGATGCCGATGTGCCCAAGGATTTACTGCGGCGGGTGGTGCCCTATTTTGCCAGTCCCACCTTTGGGGCCCTCCAGGTACGCAAGGCGATCGCCAATGAAGATGTCAATTTTTGGACCAGGGGCCAAGGGGCGGAAATGGCCCTGGATGCCTATTTCCAAGAACAAAGAATTGTTACCGGCGGCATTGGGGAACTGCGGGGGAATGGCCAATTTGTGGCCCGCCAAGCCTTGGATGCGGTAGGTGGCTGGAATGAACAAACCATTACCGATGACCTAGACTTGACCATCCGCCTACATCTCCACCAATGGAAAGTTGGTATTTTGGTCAATCCTCCGGTGGAAGAAGAAGGGGTTACCACGGCGATCGCTCTTTGGCACCAACGCAATCGCTGGGCGGAAGGGGGTTACCAGCGTTACCTGGATTACTGGCGCTGGATTTGCACCCAACCCCTGGGCTGGAAGAAAAAATTAGACCTCTTTTCCTTTTTGTTGATGCAATATCTTTTGCCCACCGCCGCCGTACCGGATTTACTCATGGCCCTGTGGCAAAGACGTTTTCCCCTGCTCACTCCCCTCAGTTATCTGGCGATCGGCTTTTCCTGTTGGGGGATGTACCATGGACTGCGACGATTAACCCCCGCAGAAGGACAGTCATCCTGGCGGCAAGTCCCGGCCCTATTAGTCCGTACCATTAGTGGTACCATTTACATGTTCCACTGGCTAATCATCATGCCCGCTGTCACCGCCCGCATGGCCTTCCGACCAAAGCGTCTCAAGTGGGTAAAAACTGTCCACGGCGCTGCTACGGAAGATGCCCTCGAGCTAAAGCAAAGCTAAGGAACAAGCAAATTTTCGATTGTTATTAGGGCCCGATCATTGTGTTCAACCTGCCAAAGTTTTCTGCTGCTCTCCTCTCTCCCCTATCCCTGGTACTTTTGCTAGTCGGCATGGGAGAGAATAAGGTCGAGGCCTTGGAACTGAGGGAGCCGGCCGGTCAACTACAGGCCCTGCGGAAAATTTTCTGCTCGACGGAAGATGGTCAACCAATAACCTACTGGTGGGAAGGCAAAACCTATAGTCGGATTCCAGGGGAACCAGACCGCTTACTTTTTCTGGTGGAGGGCATGAATATCCGTCAATGTGGCCCCCTAGCAGATGGCAATGATGACGAGGATTTTCGCATGGTGAGTCGGGAGATTTTACTCTACAAAGATCCCGTGACCGGAGAGGTGTTACGTCAGTGGGAAAATCCCTGGACCGGCAAAACAGTGGAAGTCTTTCATGTGGCTAACGATCCGGTAAATTTTAGCTATCGCTTAAAGGACAATGACGGCAGTCCGATCGCCAGAGACATTACCGTGCGAGGAAACCAATGGTGGATAAACGTAACCGTGCCCCTGTTTTACCCTAATCCCTTGGGTGGAGAGTTTCAGCGTTATGTGGGGGGAACCTATCACGCCACGGAAATGTTCAATTTCTTTGGTAGTGTGGATGAGTTGAGTAATCCCCGGCAGACCTCAGCCCCGGCCTCCATCGGTTGGGCGCGGCTTTCCAACTGGTTGCCTTGGATGGAAATGGGCGATCGGGTTGGATTGTTGTATTTTCATACCGCTGGACGTAAATTAGCCAGCTTCGACGATTTGTCGGTAGTAATGAAAACAGAGATTGCCAACAACTTTCCAGAGTACGTTAAGCCACCATCCCTATCTGACCAACGTCCCAACGAAACCAGTTGGAGCTCATTCCGGCAACTTTTAGAAAGTGGCGGCAATCAGTAACCGGACACTGTTTTAGTATTCAACATTGGATTTTTTCAACACCAACGTCGAGTTTCCGAATTATCCGCCCCACCAAAGAAAGTGGAAATTACCAGTTGAAAAAGGCGGAAGACGTCATTGTTTGCTATGATATGGAACTGTCACTCTGGAGAGATGGCTGAGCGGTTGAAAGCGGCTCCCTGCTAAGGAGTTATGGGGTTTATAGCTCCATCGAGGGTTCGAATCCCTCTCTCTCCGTTCTTTGTCTGGTTAATTAAAGTTGAGTTAGTTGGTTCAAGACAAGGGTGGTGATGACGTTACTTTTTCAAGGTCTGCCCCACTCTAACCAACGGATTGCGAGTTTTTCCTCCTGCTATTGGACAATCACCGTCACGGCTTCTCCAAAATCTTCTCCCTCTAGGGCAACGTATAGCCACACCACATCGTCGTTTTCCATGGCGGGGTATTGCCACTCCGTCATCACGATCGCCCTTTGGATGGGACCAGAACCATAGCTAATCATCTCTTCCACCGTCGTTTGTAAAGTTTGGGGAGAATATTCCCTTTTAAGCTCCGGGGATAATAAATCCCAAGCTTTTCCATAGTCACAAGCGGCAAGGCGATCGCCGAATTGTTGGGCTAGGTTGATGGCTGATTTGATCATCCCTTTTGCCTAGTGTGGGCATGATTGGTTCAATTTTGATACTTAACCCAGACGAAAACCAATGGCAATACGGGGTAGCATTGAGTGCACAATAGATAAAAACTCAAGTAGAAAAGGATTTGTCTATGTTCGCACAACTGTCAGAGCGGCGAATGCACTGGATTCGGTGGATACTGACTGGGGGTTGGCTGTTGGTCATTGCCTCCCTATTCTATGACCCCTGGACATCTGCCCTCACCACTGCGGACCATCCCTGGAGCCCACTGCGGTTGTCGAATCAATGCATTGAAGTCCAAGGGGAATGTTTAGCGGAGCAACCCTACGCCCTGGGCACAACCCTGTTTTGGGGGGCAATCGTGCCAGCGGCCATTTTTATCCTGCTAGTGTTCGGCCATGAACTGTGGCGACGGATTTGTCCCCTTTCTTTCCTCTCCCAAATTCCTCGGGCTTTGGGATGGCAACGGCAATTCAAACGGGAAAATAAAAAGACCGGCAAAGTGCGCTACGAACTGGCCAAAGTGGACCGCAATTCCTGGCTCGGTCGGAACTATGCCTATGTGCAATTTAGTTGGTTGTTCATCGGCCTATGTGGGCGCATCCTCTTTTTTAATGGCGATCGCCTGATGCTAGGGGGTTGGCTATTATTCACAGTGGCCATGGCTATCACCGTCGGTTACCTGTATGGCGGCAAATCCTGGTGTCAATATTTTTGCCCCATGGCCCCAGTGCAGAGTATTTACGGCGAACCGGGGGGATTGTTGGCCAGCAAAGCCCACACCAGTGAAGAACTCATTACCCAATCCATGTGCCGCACAGTACTGCCGGATGGCAAAGAGCAGAGTGCTTGCGTAGCCTGTCAAAATCCCTGCATTGACATTGATGCGGAGCGCACCTACTGGAACGGTTTAAATCAACCGGAAACGGCATTTCTGCGCTATGGCTACGTCGGTTTAGTCATAGGTTATTTTGTCTATTATTATCTTTACGCTGGCAATTGGAACTATTACTTTTCTGGAGTATGGTCAAGGCAAACGGATCAGCTTAATTCTTTACTATCACCCGGATTTTACCTATTTGACCAAGCTATTAATATTCCTAAAATAGTGGCAGTGCCATTAGTATTAGGGGCGTGTACCGCCATTGCCTATGGTGCTGGAAGATGGTTAGAAAAACGAATTAAAGCCCATAATCGGCAGCAACAAAACAGTTTAAATATAGATATTATCCGCCATCGTATTTTTACCGTTTGTACCTTTGCGATTTTCAACTTTTTCTTTATTTTTGCCGGCAGGCCATTAATACAATTTCTTCCCCTGGCAGTGCAGTATCTGTACGATATAGGATTGGTAACCCTAAGTACCCTTTGGTTGTACAAAACCTGGCGACGCAGTGCCGATTTATATTCCCGGGAAAACTTGGCTAACCGTTTCCGCAAGCAATTGGAAAAACTGCAGGTCAACGTTTCACAATTTCTAGAAGGGCGGACATTAAGCGACCTCAATACCCATGAAGTTTATGTGCTGGCAAAGGTTCTGCCCGGCTTTACCCGGGAAAAACGCCATCAGGCCTATAAAGGGGTGGTCCGTGAAGCATTAGAAGAGGGTTATGTGAATTACTCCAGTAGCTTGGAGGTTCTACAACAAATGCGCCAGGAATTGGGTATTTCGGACGATGAACACCGTTTAGTGCTCGAAGAATTGGGCATTGAAGATCCAGCATTGCTCAACCCCGATCGCCAAAGAACCCTGGAGAACCAAATACGCCTGACTGGTTATCGTAAATCCCTGGAACGCCTATTGTTGCTACAACAAAAACAGGCAAGTTTCAACACCTTTGAGCCGACATCATTACAGGATTCCGCTGCCATTCGTTCCCTGCGCCGTCAATATTCCATTACGCCCCAAGAAGAAGAATGGATTTTAAGTGGTTTTTCCGATGAAACTAGTAGCATAAAAAAAGCAGAATTTTTACTGGCCCAATTGCCGGAATTAATTGACTGTTACCGTGCCCTTAATCAACCCATCCTCCAGGAACATAAGGCAGTATTAACCCTGTTACAGGAAAACATTAGCCACAAAAAAGAATTAATTGTCCGCTCAGTTCTACAAACCCTAGAGCAACTGCAATCTGCCCCGGCATCTTTGCCCCTAGCACAATCTTTACAACAGGCTTCCCCAACGGTTTTAAGTGAACTTTTAGAGCAGGAACATTGGGGTGATCGCCTACCGGCAGAAATACGTCAATGTTTGACTGAACCGGGGGAAAACCCTTTGTCCTGTTCGTTGGAACTTTCTCCAGAAACTATTTTGCCCTACTTAGAAGTTCTGCTCCAGGATCAAAATCCCATGGTCCAAGCCGCTGCCCTTTATATGTTGACCCAATTAGCACCCCAACGTAGTCAAACCATTGGCATTAATTATGGCCATCAGTTTAATTCCCATCTAGTTCAATACACTCTAGATCACTTCCTCACTTGGCAATCAACATCAACAAAAAATCCCCCTTTAACTGAATTTCCTGACCTAGAAAAAGTAGTTTATTTATTTAATAGTGATTTCTTCCACCGTATGCAAAGTGAAACTCTCATTGCCCTAGCAGAGCGGGCTGAAGTGAGGACCTATAACAAAGGAGACGTGATCACCGAAGCGGGGGATACCTGTCGAGAATTACTGTTGTTAATCGAAGGGGATGCTAATGTTCACTACCAAACGGAGACTGGAGTTCGAATTGAGCAATTACATCCTGGGCAAACATTAGATGAACTAGAAGTTTTAGCCCACAGTAAATCAGAAAATACTATCATTGCTGACAGTAGAAGTACGAGGATTTTAGCCATTTCCGTAGACCAGTTTGACGATTTACTCGACCATGATCCTGATTTTGCTCGGCGAGTTTTGGAATTAGAAAGTCGTCAATTGCAAAGATTTGTGCGTTCTGTCCAAGTATTTTAATCTCCCTGAGGAATATTCGGAATTAAAGGCGATCGCCAGGCAGTGATGATGATTACCCATGATGTGGATGAGGCAATTTATATGGCCGATCGCATTGTATTAATGACTAATGGTCCCAATGCCACCATTGGTGAGATTTTAAAGGTGTCTTTTCCCCATCCCCGCGATCGCCATGCCATGCGAGAAACTCAAGAATATTACGATTTAATAAACCATGCCTTGGATTTTCTGGAGCGATATTTTAACCATCATTAGTGAGCGGTGTTGAGCAATCTAAGGCTAGAATTTACCCTTGCTCTATCCTTCCTGAACAGTGCCCAGCAAATAGAGCAGGGCCATGCGGATTGCCACTCCACTGGTAACCTGGTCCTGAATTAGGCTAATTTCCGGGTCATCCATCAATTCTGAACTAATTTCTACTCCCCGGTTCACGGGCCCCGGATGCAACACTTTCACCCCCGGTTGACACACCTTCAGGCGATCGTGGGTAATACCGAAATAATGGTGATATTCCCGCAAACTGGGCAAAAGATGGGCCGTCATTCGTTCTTTTTGTAACCGCAAAGTCATAACCATATCGGCCCCTTCCAAGGCTGGCTGTAATTGCCAATGACAATGGAGTTTCCCCGATCCCGGCGCTAGGGTTAATTGTTGAAATTCCTTCGGCAATAGGGTGGGAGGTCCTGCTAAATGCACGTCGGCCCCAGCGGTGGTCAAGCTCCACAGGTTAGAACGGGCCACCCGGGAATGCAAGATGTCCCCCACCACAGCAATCTTTTTTCCCTGCAGGCATTGAATGGCAGGATTGTCCGGCGCAAATTGGGAGCAAATGGTAAATAAGTCTAGCAACCCCTGGGAAGGGTGCTCATGTTGTCCATCCCCGGCATTGAGTACCTTGACACCGGTTTGGAGCCGGTCCATTTGGGAAGCAATAAAATGGGGCACCCCTGCCTGTTGGTGGCGGATAACAAAAATATCAGACCCCATGGCAAGGTAGGTTTTGGCGGTGTCTAAAATGGTCTCCCCTTTGGTGAGGGAGGAACTGCCGGGGGCAAAATTCATTACATCGGCGGAGAGGCGTTTGGCGGCCAGCTCAAAGCTACTGCGGGTGCGGGTGGATGGCTCAAAAAAAAGGTTAGTGACCACCTGCCCCTGGAGGGCTGGTACTTTTTTGGTTTGTCCTTTTAATACTTGCTGGAAAGTGGTGGCGGTCTGTAGCACAATATCTAATTCTTCGCCCCGCCAATCGGTTAGGTCTAAAATGTGGTTTCGAGTCCAACTGGCCACCATGGTCATTGCCTTAAATGGATATGGGGCAGGCACTGCTACCCAGCGATCCATCTTGGCGGCGATCGCCAGTTAACGCAAGTCTTTTCCCCGCTACACTAGGGGGGAACGTTCCCATGTATTTAGCTAAAAGTCCGTGGTATTCTGAAATGCGCCGACGCTGTTTAGCTTTTGCCCTAATTTGACTGCCTTTGAATATGACCACTGCAACCCATTTGCTGAAACTTGCCGCGACAGTTCTATTAGGAAGCTTGGTGACAACGGCCCCATTGGTTAGGGCCCAGTTCATGCCCCCGGCTCCCCAAAATAATACTGCCACCCCAATTCCCAAGGTGGAACTAAATTTTCAGCCTCTGGAAACGGCCTTAGCGGCCCAGCAGTTTAACCAGGCCAATGAAATTACCCGCCGTCTGCTGTTGAGCGCCGCTAATCGCACTCTGCAGGGTTGGTTAACCACCGACACCATTGAGCAAATTCCCTGCCAAGACTTGAAAACCATTGACCAGTTGTGGTTAGAACATTCCAAGAATCGTTTTGGCTTCACCCCCCAATTGGAAGCGTTTTTGGCCACGGGAAATCGCCCTGGTAGATTGATGTCACCGGAGTCCTATGATCAATTTGGTGATCGCATCGGCTGGCGTAAGGATAATCAATGGGTCATTTTTAAGAAAAATTTGGACTTTACCATCAACGCTCCGGTGGGCCATCTGCCCAGCCCCAGGGATGAGTACCAAATTAATGGTGGCCGTTTAGAATACACTGCCCTTATGGGTAGATTCCAGTCCTGTCAATCGGGACAGGTACCCACTGCTCCAGTGCGCTTTACTCCCTTTGGCTCCTAGGGAAAATCTCTCTGCAGAAGAATCTTGAGCAATTAATTCAGCAAGGTAACAGGTAAGCCCATGGCAAATTTAGAAACCTATGTGCGGATGGCGGAGGACGAACTGACGGAATATAGCAGTGAAGCCCGCAAAATCGAAAAAATCCGTCGCAAAATGGCTTTGTCCCTTAACTACAAACAACAACAGGAGTTAAAAGCAGAGGTGCTGGCCATTATGCCCCAGGGCTTTCTCCCCCGCTTAGTGGAAGATAACCGCCAAACAGCGGCCCTACCTTTTTGGGGCATTGCGGGCTTGGGCTTACTGTTCGGTATTTCCTTGCAACAACCCTTGGATTTTCTGGCTCCGGCGATCGCCTTACCCATAGCAATCAAAATTCAACAGTGGGGCTGGAAATTACAAGCTAAAAGGTTGCTACTGAAAACCATTGATGAACTGGAACAGAGAATTAAAAATCCCGAAACAATTATCTCATAATGGCTATCTATTCATAGAGTTAAACAGTGTAAATTTAGTGTAAATTTTACAAAATATTAATTTTGACTGCCAATTTTTTTTGCTACGGATTAACATAAGCTATGGGTATGGGAGTCTTTATAGATGCCCAGTTTGCCCCATTTTGGCCTTGGAGATTGTGGAAGAGTATAAGTCTCTCTTGAGGAACGGCTGGTTAACCTAACACCAATACTTGGGAAACGATTAATTCCATACTTTTCAGTAAGGGAACTTTGCTCTTATGGCTATCAATAATTGGCAACCAATCCTAACCTCAGCTTTAAACTACCTACAGTCCTTTGCTTCCCTTGGCAATAGCGAGGTTCTACTGCAGGAAGTTTTTGGTGATCAAGTTTCTTTTGACCGTCTTCTTGACGGGTGGAAATTGGGACAGTTCCTCTCTTTACCAACGTTAAGATTTGTGCCAGCGGCTCAGATCAACGATGCCCAGGGGGCATTTGCGGCCAGCGCTAATACCTTATATCTATCCGAAGAATTATTAGCCCAGGGCAATGTGTTCACCCTCACCCAGGTTTTTCTGGAGGAGTATGGTCACTATCTGGACAGTCAGTTAAATCATGAGGACACTCCGGGGGATGAGGGGAAATATTTTGCGGCGGTGGTGATGGGGCAACCCCTCTCTGACTTAGATATTCTGCGCTTGCAGTCGGAAAATGACTGGGCAATAGTAACTCTTGACGGTCAACCAACGGTGATCGAGCAGAGTAGTTTTGATATTGTTCAAATTACAAATAATAATTTTGACGATGGTGTTAATTCCCTATTTGACCCATTGGTTTCTGGCCGATATTCCAATGACACCGATAACAATGGTGACAAACTAAAGGTTTCCGGCAACAAAATTACTTGGGAAAGCGACCACGGCATTTATTTATTCGATAGCTTTATACCTCGATCACTTGATTTTTATGGAGGTAATCCACAAATAAATGGTGACAGTGTAGTTTGGGATCATGGTTATCTTGGCAATGGAATTAGTCTTTATAAGACTGGCTGGCATACGCCTCAGTTATTACCGAGTCATTACGTAGGTGGTAATAATCCCCAAGTCTATGATGGAAAAGTTGTTTGGCAAAATGGCCAGGGAGAAGATGCTCACATCTTTTTCTATGATGGCCTTACAACAATTGCCTTAAGTGACCTTCCAGAATCCCGTAGCTTTTTTAACCACAGCCCACGCATATATGGCAGCAACATTGTTTGGTCAAGTGGTAATTGGTATTGGTTGGGTGATAATCCTCAAATTCACCACGCCCAAATTTACTGGTACAACGGAGAACGTACTGTACAACTAACTAATAGTCCTTTCTTCAATAGTTCCCCTGTGGTATCGGAACAAATTATAGCTTGGACAACTTTGGGGTACAACGAACTTGGCTGGGGTATTAGCAGTTTTGATGAAAATAATGGATTTTCTGGAGTTCATATTTATGATATAAACACAAGTCAAACAACTCAAATTTCTAGTGCTTCACCTATTCGAGACTTACAAGTATCAGGCCGCAACACAGTTTGGCAGGAAGGTTCAAATGAAGATGCCGCCACTACAATCATGTTTTATGATGGTACAACGGTGATTAATCTGTCGAATACTAAACTCGGTGGAGAATTCGACTCAAATCCCAAGTTATTCGGGAACAAGGTGGTTTGGGAACGTTGGGATGGCATTGATTACGAGATTATGTACTATGACGGTAATAGCACCCGTCAGGTAACCAATAATAACCGTGATGATCGCTATCCCCAGGTATCCGATGAGATTGTTGCTTGGACTGGTTACGACGGTAACGACTGGGAAATCTATCAAACCTATATTGGGCCAGACAATGGGCTTCGGGACAAATTAACAACCACCCTGATTCGTTTTCAAAACACTGATAGGCCTGGAACCTATCTTTATGTCGGGGAGCAGGAAGCCGTTTCTATTCGCCAAAACTATCGCAATTTCGTTGAAGAGGGACTTGCTTTCCAAGTTGCGACCAGTCAGACCGATCCATTACTGCAACCTCTCTACCGTTTCCGTAATACCAGTCCTGGTCGGGAAGGAACCTACCTTTTTAGTGGCACAGAAGAAGCTGTTTCCATTCGTCAAAACTATCCCAATTTTGTTGAAGAAGGAATTGCCTTTTACACCTATTTTGGAGGCGTAGCTGGTGGTATGACCAATTTCAACCGCTTCCAAAACAATGAGCTTTCCGGTACCTACCTATTTGCGGGCCCTGCGGAATCCGCTTCGATAGTTGCTGGCCATTATCCTTTCGCCTATGAAGGCCCGGCCTTTGCGGCAGGAGGTTAATGTCCCCCGCAATTGCCAATTTAAAGATTTACCCCCCTGAAAATAGTACATATATTGACAAAGTTCACTTCAGTAATCCAGTATCAACTGCAATGTCTGTGTTAGCAAGATAATCTTCAACGGGATTGAAACTTTTCACCACCCGGCCGCCGAACCACCATTTTTGAAAATATTTATGGCTAATGGGGTCGGTTAAATCCGTCAGGGAATCCATGCCAATACCGTTGCGGCCATGGGTTTGGCCGGAACTGTGGATATATTTTCCTTCCCCCAGGTATAACCCTACGTGGTCTACCCGTCGGTTGCCGAAAAAAATCAAATCCCCCGGTAAAAATTCTCTGGCGATCGCCGCTACCTTTTCAGCATCCAAACTATCCGATCGCCGTTGGGGGTGCACATCAACAATTGTTTGGCAAAAGGCAGCTTGTTGATAGGAATCCCTGGGCAACCAAATACCCTGACTAGCAAAAGCGGCTTGCATTAAACCGGAACAGTCATAGTTGGGGCCAACGTTACCTCCCCAAAGATAATAATTTTCCCTTTGCTTCGCTGCCAATAAATAATCAATTACCTGGGGAATGAGCTGTTCAATTTCGGCTCTGGTTGCTGTTACGGCCTGATAAACACTAAAGGCCGGGGTCAAACTCCGTAAATCGTCCTCCGCTAACCAACCTTGGTAACCATCTTCCGCTTGTTCCGCCAACACCGCTGACTGTTCAATCTTCCCTGTTAAACGCAAATAGCGCCCTTGCTTTGCTTGGGTGGCCAGTTCTTGGCGATCGGGACCGTCGTAGAGGTTTAAATCCTGTTGGCAAATGAATTGCCCCGTGGGGGATGCCGGTAATGTGAACTGCTGCTCGCCCGTCATAAATCTGTTTGCATCTTCCCCAGAAAAGCCGAGGGCCCGGATTTCACGCCTACCACAAGCATCCCGTATTGCTGCTACCTTCCGGTCCTGACAAGATTTGGGCGTTGTAATCGCATGAGTCCGAGCCATTCCTAACCTATCACACTTTCCGTCGCCTTGGCCTAGGGTTGGGGCTGACTTACCCCGGAGCAATGTTCTTCAGTCTGCGATTGCCGCCCAAATGCTTAAACAACAAAACCAGACAAGGTAGCGGCATTTCAACTGCATTTCCCCATCTGGATTTGGTTGTTTTTCACGGAGAGGGAGGGATTCGAACCCTCGTTGAAGTTACCCCCAAACAGCATTTCCAGTGCTGCGCCTTCAACCGCTCGGCCACCTCTCCAATTTGGTCACAAGAAATGATTATACAATAGCGGAAGACACAAACCTAATTTGGATTCAAACCAGCCCATAATGTCCCGTTCCCACCGAGTTCTGATCCACGATCGCCAAAACGAAAAAGACTATAGCGTAATTGTCTCCGACGACCGTTACATCCTCCATCAGGCGGAAGACCAAGGTTTTGAATTGCCGTTTTCCTGTCGTAATGGGGCTTGTACGGCCTGTGCGGTGCGGGTCATTTCCGGACAAATCCACCAACCGGAAGCCATGGGGCTGTCCCCGGAGTTACAACGGCAAGGTTATGCCCTTCTCTGTGTTAGTTATGCCCAATCGGATCTCGAAGTGGAAACCCAGGATGAGGATGAAGTGTATGAGCTACAGTTTGGCCGCTACTTTGGGGCTGGTCGAGTCCGCCTAGGCTTGCCCTTAGACGAGGACTAGGCTAAAACTAGAACCCGATTTTCCTGGTTGCGACACCAATTGTTTGCCAAATTTAGAACCTTTTGTGATGACTTTTGCTCCAAAACCTCTTTTTTCACCCTCCGATCTACAAACTTGGCTCGAAATCGGCACGGAGGCAGCCCTGGCAGCGGGAGCAGAAATTTTTTCTCTTTGGGGCAAGGTACAAGAGGTGGAGGAAAAAGGCCGGGCCGGGGATTTAGTCACGGAAGCCGATCGCCAGGCCGAGGCGATAATTTTAGGCATAATTAAGCGTCACTGCCCAGACCACGGCATTTTGGCGGAAGAATCAGGACAGTGGGGGAGTGGGGATAATCCTTTCTGCTGGGCGATCGATCCCCTGGATGGCACCACTAACTTTGCCCATAGTTATCCCGTTTCTTGTGTATCCATCGGTTTACTAGTCCAGGGCATACCAACGGTGGGGGTAATTTACAATCCCTTTCGCCAGGAATTATTTCGGGCAGCTACGGGTTTGGGGGCCACATTAAACCGCCAGTCCATCCAAGTCTCAACCACCACTAGCCTAGCCACAAGCCTCTTGGTTTCCGGCTTTGCCTACGACCGAGTTAAAACCTTAGACAATAACTATCCTGAATTTTGCCATCTCACCCATCTGACCCAAGGGGTGCGGCGCAGTGGCTCAGCGGCGATCGACTTAACTGATGTGGCCTGTGGTCGGCTGGACGGCTATTGGGAACGGGGCATTAATCCTTGGGACATCACCGCAGGTATTGTCATTGTCCAAGAAGCTGGGGGCGTGATTTCCAGCTATGATGGCTCTCCCCTTGATTTAAAAACTGGCCGTATCCTGGCTACCAATGGTAGGATTCACCACGAACTGAGCCAGGCCCTGGCCGATACTCCCCAATGGTTTCAAAATTATGCAATCTCTAGAGTGCAAAAAGATTAGCTAGCTCAAATTGGGGGGGGACAAAAGCCAGACTTTGGTGAATGTTTTTAACAATTTACGGGTATTTTTCTCTTTCTGAGGAATAATGGAGTAAAAAGGGATAGAAATGCCCCCCGACCGCAATTTTTATGAGCCTGTTCCCCATCAAGCAAGGACTGTTTAATTATGACGTAGTTGACCACCACGCCATTCTTGGCTGTCCTCTGGATGCAACTCCCCAGGAAATTCGTAAAAGTTATCTCAAAATTGCTTTTCAACTCCACCCCGACACATCAAAAGCTAGCAACGAAGAAGAGCAAGCCT
The DNA here is from genome assembly GCF_015207725.1 of Synechocystis sp. LEGE 06083. Classification (NCBI taxonomy): domain Bacteria; kingdom Bacillati; phylum Cyanobacteriota; class Cyanophyceae; order Synechococcales; family Merismopediaceae; genus Synechocystis; species Synechocystis sp. LEGE 06083. The sequence continues at coordinate 18,803 of NZ_JADEWJ010000007.1, read as the reverse complement.
TGGCAGCCAAACTTTTTTCTAAGTTTGTTAACCCTGCCTATGAAATTTTGAGCAGAGAGAATGACCGCAAAGAACATCTGCTCATCCTCCAGCAGACTGCGAGCAATCTGGCCAGCATTGGGCAACTGAACTTTAGTAGCGCCGAGTCCCAACAACTCCAGGGAGCAAAACAAAATTTGGAATTGGTTTACCGCAAGGTGGTCACCCCCCTGAGCAAAGGGCTATACGAAGACTTTAAAACGGTTTTCCCTAAGATTGCCCAAGTGAGCGAATATAATCTCATTTTCTTGATGGTCAAGGGGGAAAATGCCTCTGCCCGTCCCGTGTTCCAAACTAGTGTTTCTTCCAAGGAAACGGTGCCTCCCGTGGTGCCAGGGCGATCGCCCCAGGAAACCTCATCCCCTGTTAATCCTTCCCCCGTTGAAGACCTTTCCCCGTTTGAAAAAAGCTTGCGGCGAGCCCAAGAAAACTTTGACCGTCGGCAGTACGACAAGGCCATTGCCGAATTGAAATCTGCCCTGAAGACTGACCCCAAAAATGCCCAAGCCCACTGTTTGCTAGGCATGGCCTATTTGAAAAACAACATGATGACCATGGCCAAAGTCCATATTGGCTCAGCGGTGAAGCTCGACCCCAATGACCCCAAAGTGACGGCGGCTAAGAAAGAATTGGCTAAGCATACCAGCGCCGGCAGTAGTCAAGGAGGAGCAAAATCCAGCCAGGGGGGTTTATTTGGCGGTTTGTTTGGCGGCAAAAAGAAATAGTTAAACCAATCCACAGTTAAGTGGTCAGCGGGAAATTTGAAACATTTTGAGCTTTCTAAGCCCTAACGTCGGGGACGAATCACTAAACGGCGGTGGGGTTCATAGCCCTGGCTCTCTGTTTCCAAATCTTGGGAATCCTGAAAAAAGCTATGCACCTGACGGCGATCGGCCGCAGTCATATCCGCCATTTCCACTGGCTCAAGGGTTTCCCGTACCCGTTGGGCCGCCATTTCCGATAAGGAAATTAACTCTGACTGACGACGGTATCTAAATTCTGCCAACTCCACCGTGATGGGAGTGAAGTTTATACCACCGTCGGCTACGGTAGGTCTAAGGGAAGCATTGAGTAAATATTGAATAGCATCTAAAGCTAACCCGTTCTCCGCCAGTAGTTGCTCAATTTGACTTGAAGATAGGTTTTTTTCTTCAATGACCAACCAAGGGCCCATGACTAAAGTATTCTCTTTGTCCCCTGCTACGGTGACAGAACTAGCAAAACCCATCAGTGTGAGCAGTTCTTCGAGCCAAATCTGGGCTTGGGTAACTATTTTTTCCATCGTCAATATTTAGGGCTCAATTTAACTTCCGTAATCATAATAAAGTCTTCATCTCTCTGGGAAAGGTGAAGACTTGTGGCCTAGAAATTTAGGAGGTTTTTTCCTTCTTTTTATTACTCTTCTTCTCAAAAGGTAGAGACTCCCGACCTTGGCTTGCTTTTTGCTGTTCGTCCAATAACTTCTGTAGGTTTTCGGGTAAGGGTTCCCGCATCAGAATGAGGGTCTGTACCGTCTGAAAAACGTTAGCCATGACAATGTACATCAAAACCCCCGCCGGCAAGGGAAAGAAAAGAAACATACCGCTGAATAAAATGGGGGTAATTTTATTGATGGTCTGTTGTTGCTGGGCTTGGCCATTGGCAGCACCACCGCCGGAGGCACCGGATAACTCCTGGTTAAGGTAAATACTAAAACCAAAGAAGATGATCATGCCGAGGATGTCCCAGTTGATCTCCCCGTTTTCACCGGTTACCCCCACTTGGCCCAGGGCTTTGATGAAGAGAAAACCTGTACGGGCGGCAATACCGGGAATGGTAACTTGCACAGTGGCATCGCCGGGAACCAGGGCTTCAACGGTGCCATCGGCGCTGACAGCAATGCGGTCTTCCCCTTTGGTAACGCTGTATTTGGGCGTTAAAGCCTGACTATTCTTTTCGGGAATTACTTGTTCAAAGGTTTTACCAGCGGTGCTCTGGATTTCTAGTTGGGTTTTCTCGCCAACGCCAACCATTTTGCCACCGGGCAGGAAAACAGCAATGGGATAATGGAGAGCTTCGTCTACGTAGATATTTTGGGGTTTGGTGGAGAATGTTTGGGGAACGATGCGTTCTGCCTGTTCCTGGGGAAGTATTTGTAGGTCAACGGTGTAATTGATATCAGAAAAGGGCGATCCCCGCAGGGTGGCAAAGAGGGCGAATAGGATAGGCATTTGCAGGAGCAGGGGCAGACACCCCGCCAAGGGATTGCCAAACTCCTTCATGACCTTGGCCATTTCTTCCTGCTGTTTGGCTGGATCGTCCTTGTAGCGTTTTTGGATTTCTTCTTGGCGCTCTTTCATCAGAGGCTGGGTGATGCGCATTTTTCGCATGTTGCGGATCTGGCCAGCACTGAGGGGATAAAGCGCTAAACGAATTACTAGTGTGAGGGCAATAATAGCAAAACCATAACTGTGTACAATCCCAAAGAAAAAATCTAGGATTGGCAGCATGATATTTGTCGAAATAAAACCGATACCAAAATCCATTGCTAACAAGCTCTCTAGATAAATATTGCCAAGTTTGCCGGGGAAACTGGGGTGCTTAATAGCCCCAGTGCTTGATTAATACCATTGATGACCGTTGGTCCTACTTTTGGGTGATCGCTTCCAGGGGGCGTCCGGTTTTGTCGGCGACCCGTTCTGCCATATAGTCATAAACTTCCCGAAAGTTGGGCATGGCCCGCAGTTCTAGCCGAGAACGATCATTGAGGGTAACAACTATATCCCCCCAGATGCCTATGCCCCTGGGCATTTTAATCATTTTGGCCACTTCTCCGTAGACGATGTCAGTACGGTCTTTGCCCATCCAACCGCCGGTGACGGAAATACGGCGATCGGTGATTTTGTAACGGAGCCAGATGGCCCGGACGATCGCCCCAATGGTCAAAGGGAGAAAGATGACGGTGAATCCCAATAAAATATTGACGATTAAGTCCCCGATGTGGGGGCCGCCCTCATAGTAGGTGGTTTCTCGAATGCCCATGGTCAATAATCCCGGCTTGGCTAAATAACTGCTCTAATTCTCGCAAAAAACGTTCATAATTGCACCCAATGCCCTGGGGCAAGACAATAATTACCACATCAAAGCCCGGCTTGATTTGGGGCTGGAAATGGTTAATGACGGCACGAATTTGACGTTTTAGGCGATTTCTCACCGTGGCTTTTTTACTAACTTTTTGGCTGACGGCGATGCCGAAGCGGCTATGGCCGGCTGGACGATCGCCGAGGACCCGCATTAGTAAATTGCTGTGACGGTGTCGTTTTCCTTGCTGATAAACGGTCTGGAAATCTTGCCAGTGTTTTAAGCGCAGTGTTTTGGGTAGTCCCACGGAAGGAAACTATACAGCCAAGCGATGACGACCTTTGCTCCGGCGGGCCTGGATAACTTTCCGGCCATTATGGGTACGCATTCTGGCCCGGAAACCGGAAGTACGTTTTTGTTTGCGGTTGGTTCCGCCGAGGGTTCGTTGAGTCATGACCCGTTACTCCACAAAAAAAGACACAGTCTCCAATTGTATCATTGCTCATGGATTAAGCTAACTCTAAAATTCGATTGGCGATCGCCGGAGGGACGGGAAGCACGGAAAGACGGTTACCTTTTTTTAGGACTCCTAATTCCTCCGGATTAAACTGAGCTTTGAGGATCGGTAACGTAATCATTTCGGGAAATTCTCTGGTAAAACGGGCTTTAACGGTGAACCAGCGGGGCTTTTCCGGAGTAGCTTTGGGGTCAAAGTATGGGCTGGCAGGGTCAAATTGGGTGGGGTCCACCACTCGCTCGGCGGTAATGGTCATTAGTCCGACAATACCCGGTGGCTTGCAGTTGGAATGGTAAAAAAAAGCTTGATCCCCCATGGCCATGGCCTGTAAAAAATTGCGGGCTTGGTAATTTCTCACCCCATCCCAGAGGGTTTCTCCTTCCGCTTTGAGATGGTGAATGCCATAGGTGACCGGTTCGGACTTCATCAGCCAAAAAGCCATAGTTGAATTTGATATGGAAAGGTTGGGAATGATTAATTGAGGTGGGCTCTTTGTTCGTAGGCCTGCCAAGCCAAATCCACCAGGGCAGTGATGATGGCCGCTGCCACCTCGGCTCCCCCTTTTCTTCCCTGGACTGTGATGTGGGGAATATTAGCTTCTTGCAAATTTAACTCTACGTCCCGGCGATCGCCAAAATTAGTAGCGGTGGCAATGACCAAGGCCGGCTGGATGCGTTGGGCTGCCACTAACTCCATCAGGGCATCTAAGGCGGTTTGGCCATGGCCGATCACAAAAATCCCATCTGGGTAACGGTGGGCGAGGTTGAATATACCCCAGGCTTCTTCCGTTCTTTCCTTTTGGGGCCTGGTGATGCTTTGGGTGGCACAGTAAACAGGGTTAGCAAAAGTTTTTTGCAAAGTGGGGACAATACCCACCTGTACCATGGGCACATCCACCAGAATTGTGGTGCGAGAAGCTAAAGCGGCGGCGCCGATGGTCAGTACCCGTGGAGAAAAATGTAGTAGGTTAAGGTACTCAAAATCCCCCGTGGCGTAGATAACTCGCCGCAGAATTTCATACTGGGCAGGGCTATGGCCATGGTCTTCAACTTCATAGTCGATGGTAGCTAGGTTTTGGGCGTCGCTAATATGCCAATTCATTATGCTTGTGCCAGTGCAGGGGATGAAATGCCTCCATACCATCTTCCCCCATTTCTACAATCCCGGATGGTGGGGTGGCGAGGATTTTTCCCCACTAGAATTGTATTTGTTTACTTTCCCTCCCTTTGGCCATGGTCAATTTTCGTCGTCGGGCCCTCCAACACCGTCTGCAAAGCGATCCCTACTACCGTTTTCAATCTTGGCAAGAATTGGCGATCGCCGGAGAGTTGGGGCTAAGGATCGAAGTCAACCAAGCCACGGTGGATGAGTGGTTGCGCCTGCCGGGGTTATCCATTCATCAAGCCCGACAACTGAAAGAGTTGAGCACCATGGGGGTGCAATTTTTAGCCATGGAAGACTTGGCGGCCGCCCTCAATGTCCCTGTGCAACAAATTAAGCCTTGGGAACCCATACTTTCCTTTACCTATGCTGACCCAGAGAGTCTACTGGCACCACCAAAAATTCCCGTTAACCAAGCTGACCTTAACCAATTGCTCACTGTGCCCCACCTATCCCCGGCGATCGCCACTGCCTTGTTGCAAGAAAGGGAGGCAGGGGGAGAATATCGTAACCTGGGGGATTTGCAAAAACGCTTGGGATTACCGGTGGCCTTGATTACCCAATTGCTCCACTATCTACAGTTCTAAAAAGTTCAAAATCCACTCTCACACTAGTCAAAATTTTGGACTGATCCCTCCCTCAAGCCGGGAAAAATTCCATTACCTGGAGCTTGGACTATATTGGACTAGGGAGTTAACCCAAGTTAAGCCATTTATCCCTTGCCCATCTCGACCCTTTCTCAACCTTTAGTCATCTGTGTCTGCATCTGCAATTGTTTTAGACTATCCTGCCAATTTCCCCCTGCCCCGGCTCGCTTGATCCATGCCCAATCCTCGACGCCTTATCTTTGGTGATGTCCACGGCCATTTCGATGCCCTTACTACTTTGTTCGAGGCGATCGCCCCCAATGACCAAGATGGGGTTTACTTTGTCGGTGACTTGATCGACCGGGGACCAGAAAGCGCCAAAGTGGTGGATTTCGTCATGGGCAACAAATACCATTGCCTGCTGGGTAACCATGAACAAATGATGTTGGATGCGGTGGGGGGAGTTAATTTTTCCCCTCAGTTGCTCCACGCTTGGATTTACAGCGGCGGCAAATCAACCCTGGAAAGTTATGATCACCAGATTCCCCAAAGTCATGTGGACTGGATGCGTAATTTACCCCTCTATTTGGACTTGGGGGACGTTTGGTTAGTTCATGCTGGGGTGGATCCCCGCCTCCCCATCGAGGAGCAGGGAGAAGCCCAGTTCTGTTGGATTCGGGAAGTGTTTCATCGCTATCCCTATCCCTATTTTGCCAATAAGTTAATCATCACCGGGCACACCATAACCTTCACCTTTGCCAACGTGGAACCAGGCAAGTTAGTTTCGGGGCCTGGTTGGTTGGATATTGACACTGGAGCCTATCACCCCAAAAGTGGCTGGCTCACGGCCCTAGAGCTGAATAACCAAGAAGTTTATCAAGCTCATATTTTCACCAACGAAGTCCGGCGTCTATCCCTGGAAGATGCTGTGGTTGCCCTACCCCCCGAGAATTTCCACCGTTCTCGCCAGAAAGGTAAAAAAAGAGGCCTGCCGGGGTAACTTAGGCAAAAAAGTATTGCTCTGATGCTTGTCGACTCAAAAAATTATTTGATTTTTGACTGATCAAAATTAAGCCCCAACTCGCTACCGCTGAAATTGGGGTTTTCCTACACCCAATCCTGGGCAAAGTCAGAAATTAATTATTTTTAGCAAAAGACGATGACGGAAGTTCCCTAATCCAAGTTGAACTGGTTGCCCCGCTTATACTGCAGGTAAGCCGCCACAAACAGCCCCGATAAAGTCACAGGAATCAGTCCAAGTACAATGCCGAGCAATAGGGGTTCGATCACAGGTTTTCTCCAAAGGGTTATTTATTATCTTTGCTATCCTACCAAAAATTCCCCCAGTGCTCCCCACCCAAAAAGCTTGCGGAAATTTCGACCGTTGTGATAGTGTTATAAATCGTCAGGTAAACGGCTAGGGCTTGTAGCTTAGTGGATTAGAGCGCGTGGCTACGGACCACGAGGTCGGGGGTTCGAGTCCCTCCAAGCCCGTTTTTGGCTTCACGCCGATTATTATCGCTGAACTGGGTTCCCCTAGTTGGACCCAGTTTTTTATTAATTTAGCTCCGGTATGTCCAGCTTGCTGGTTTGAAAACAGGATGTAGTGGACTGTGGATTTCCCAGGATTTCCCACTGCTGAACCAAAAATTACATCACCCCCAGAAGCTAAAATTAGAAGTATGAAGGTGAGTTTGATGCACCTGTGTTTTGCTAGGCCACAGATATGGGGCAGGAGTTTCCACCATGGGCTACGGAAGGATTTTAGTCGCCTTAGACCGCTCTGAATTGGCCAAGGAGGTTTTACAGCAGGCGATCGCCCTGGCCCAGAAGGAATCTTCTCAGTTAATGCTGTTCTACTGTATTCCGGTGGACAGTCAAGATTTGAGTATTTACCCCAGCTTTTATGGGGAAGCTGCCATTGGTTTTTCCCAGGTCATTCAAGAGCACTTGGAAGAACGACAAACGGAAGCCCGGGAGTGGCTGCAATCCATCGCCCAACAGGTAAAGGAAGATGGGGTGCAATGTGAGTGGGACGTGAAAGTGGGGGAACCGGGGCGCTGGATCCGTGACATGGCCAAGAATTGGGATGCGGATTTAGTGGTGCTCGGTCGCCGGGGACTAAAGGGTTTAGCAGAGGTATTTTTAGGGAGCGTTAGTAGTTATGTTATTCACCATGTGCAATGCTCGGTGTTGATCGTCCAACATTAGCTAGACTTTTCCTGCCCCCGATTGAATTTCCCTAATTTTTTGATGACAAATTTACCCCATCCCCCGGAGTCGGCATCAGACCGAGACCGACAAATTTTTCTAGAGGCGATCGCCGGTCGGGAAAGAACCTTGGCAGATGTGATTGGCCAGGCAGGGGGAGATTTTCTCAAGGGAGAGTCCCCCGTACCTAAATTGATACAGCGAAAGACGGAGATGAAATTGTTTGTCAACGATCATTTGAAGGATTCCGAGGGGGCATTATTGTTGGTGTTGCAATATCGCATTGACGAAGCAGACGCCTTAATTAGTAAGCACTTAGAGTTTCCCCTAATGGCGCTGACCACCATGCTGGAGCAGGTATTGGAGAATTCTGCCCTGTTGAGAGAAATTGTGCATCAAGCGGATTTTCGCTGGGGACAAATCTATGGCGAACGACCCCATTTTGAAATTCCCGGTAAGCCCCCTGACCCGGATGATCCCTACACTGCGGCATCGGTCACAGCCCAGCTAAAAAATTTGCTTTTGGTTATCGCCGCCGAAAAGTCGAGAAGTCAAGACTTTTGATAGTCTTAAGTTGAGAGCCACCGTCGGTGGTCTTTGTCAGCCAAGGAAAAACACTTCATGGAAAAAATTTGGGTCAATGAACAGCTAGATCCCACGGGCATTATCTATGCTTGCATTGCTTGTTTGGACGAAGAAGCCGCCCAGGATTGCCATCGTTCTTGGCAGGAAAATCTTACCCCTGCTCAAAAAGCAGAAGGATGGACAGCACAACTCCGCATAGTTGGCTCCTGGGATGATGTCCCTGTCAACGCCCTTAAGTTAAGTTTTTAGCCCAACTTTTTAGTTCTTCTAACTTGTGAACTACTTTAAATTTTTTTGTTGTCACCAGGGGTTTATCCTGTGGTGTTCCCATGGATATTGCCTTAGGCGTTGGGGAACACTATACAGAAACCTATGGTTTTTATACATCAAGGAGCACCGTAACTGGGGCTTGACCTGACAGCTTCATCCTTTTGCAATAGTTATTGCCCCGGTCAAAATTTGCCTTTGACCTGTTTTTGGTAAGCTGAAGAGTGGAGTTTCACCGGCAATTGCCCATGACTGTCGCCCCTCACCATCCCTTCAATCTGAGTATTGTTTGTAAACGTTTGCTCAGTTTTTTGTTTTTAACCCTAGTACTGTTGGGACTTAGTCCAGCCCCAGCCTTGGCCACTGGCGTTTACGATCTACCAATTTTGGACCCTGGCTCTAAAACTTTTTTGGTGGATCAAGCAGAAGCCATCAGCCTGGCCAATGAAAACAGAATAAATGGAGACCTAAAAAAATTAGCCCAGTCCAGTGGGCAAGAAGCTCGGTTTGTGGTTATCCGTCGTTTGGATTTTGATGCTACCATCGACGGCTTTGTCAATGATCTGTTTGAGCGTTGGTATCCCGATGAAGCCAGTCAGAGTAATCAAACCCTATTAGTGCTAGACACCCTCACCAACAGCACTGCTTTGCGTCGGGGAGAGGAGGCAGAGGCCCTATTAACCGATGAGATGGTCGATAGTTTACTGCGGGAAACCCTGGCGGTCCCCCTCAAAGATGGGGCAAAGTATAACCAAGCGTTAATTGAAGCAAACAAACGTTTGGGTGCTATTCTGGCTGGACAACCGGATCCTGGCCCCCCAGCCCTAGAAGAAATTAGCTTGGAAGGAACTTTCACTACAGCGGAAGAAACCGACGATACCAGTGCCACCATTTGGGTAGTGGTGCTGTTGGCGTTGGCAACCCTAATTCCCATGGTGACTTACTTCTGGTACGTGGGCTTACCGGGACGGTAAATAATGGACATTGCCCGGTAACAATAGTGATGTTGAATTTGATGAGTCGGACTTAGCCGTGCCCCTAGTCAGTCAATCGGATTTAGTTTCAGCGGCGATCGCCCATCGGGTGGTCAGTTTTCCCACGGATACAGTGCCGGCATTGGCGGTGCGTCCAGAAAACTCAGGTTTAATTTATGAACTTAAACAACGGGAAACCAATAAACCATTGATCCTCATGGCGGCAACCATAGAGCAAATTTTTCCTTACCTGGCAGGGAGTCAGCGGGAAAGGCAGGTTTGGCAAGCAATAATGGCAAAATACTGGCCCGGTGCCCTGACCTTGGTGTTGCCTTCCAGTGAGAAGTTGCCTCCGGAAATTAATCCCCGTCAAGACCGGACCATTGGGGTTCGTATTCCCCACCAGGCGATCGCCTTGGAAATTTTGCTGCAAACGGGGCCCTTGGCCACCACCAGTGCCAATTTGTCGGGACAGCCCCCCCTGGAAAAGTTGGCCGACATTGCCAAAACTTTCCCTTCTGTGCACTGTTTAGATTGCCTTGCCTTGGAGCGACAGGGACCAATTGGTAAAGGTCTTCCGTCCACCGTTGCCCAATGGGATGGAGCAAAGGAAGTCTTTCAAATCCTGCGCCAGGGGGAAGTTGTGTTGCAGGATTAACAACTTTTCAGCCTCCCGCTAATTCATATTGAATACCGGCCGGAGCCCCAACGGTGTCAGTTGTTTTTCAAGCTCAGTTTCCGTTTGGAAAATGGTAAATTGCCGTGACATTGCATTTGCCCTGTCTCGAATAAATCTGGTGGGAAATTACGACAACAGACGGGAAAAATGAGAATTCCAACACAGTCAGTAAACTTGAGTGTAACAATCTGCCCAAAGTACCCTCCACTGCTGCACGCTGGGATTTTGTTACAAAACATTTAACAAAATGTACAACGCCCTATGCTCAACTACGTCAATACCAGTCTAGACAAGGGTTGATCCCGCCCGGCCAATGGCGATCGGCAACCCCTAACAACCATCCACTAGACAAATTTGTTGCGGCAAGCTATTTACAAATTGTTACAATCTTGTTATATTAGCTACATACATACAAAACCGGCTCCCAAGCAAAGATATTTCTGAGCTTGAATGCAGCCGAATTTCTCGAACCTTGACAAGTACATAAGGAATTATAACCAAATGACAACGACTCTCCAACAGCGCGAAAGCGCTTCCTTGTGGGAACAGTTTTGTCAGTGGGTGACATCTACCAACAACCGGATCTATGTCGGTTGGTTCGGTACTTTGATGATCCCCACTCTCTTAACTGCCACCACCTGCTTCATCATTGCCTTCATCGCCGCTCCCCCCGTCGACATCGACGGTATCCGTGAGCCCGTTGCTGGTTCTTTGCTCTACGGTAACAACATCATCTCTGGTGCTGTTGTACCTTCTTCCAACGCCATTGGTCTTCACTTCTACCCCATCTGGGAAGCTGCTTCCTTAGATGAGTGGTTGTACAACGGTGGTCCTTACCAGTTGGTAGTATTCCACTTCCTCATTGGCATCTTCTGCTACATGGGTCGTCAGTGGGAATTGTCCTACCGCTTAGGTATGCGTCCTTGGATTTGTGTGGCTTATTCTGCCCCCGTATCCGCTGCCACCGCTGTCTTCTTGATTTACCCCCTTGGTCAAGGCTCCTTCTCTGATGGTATGCCTTTGGGTATTTCTGGTACTTTCAACTTCATGATCGTGTTCCAAGCTGAGCACAACATCCTGATGCACCCCTTCCACATGTTAGGTGTGGCTGGTGTATTCGGTGGTAGCTTGTTCTCCGCCATGCACGGTTCTTTGGTAACCTCCTCCTTGGTGCGTGAAACCACCGAAGTTGAATCCCAGAACTACGGTTACAAATTCGGTCAAGAAGAAGAAACCTACAACATCGTTGCCGCCCACGGCTACTTTGGTCGGTTGATCTTCCAATATGCTTCTTTCAACAACAGCCGTTCCTTGCACTTCTTCTTGGGTGCTTGGCCTGTAATCGGCATCTGGTTCACTGCGATGGGTGTAAGCACCATGGCATTCAACCTGAACGGTTTCAACTTCAACCAGTCCATCTTGGATAGCCAAGGTCGTGTAATCGGCACCTGGGCTGATGTATTGAACCGTGCCAACATCGGTTTTGAAGTGATGCACGAACGCAATGCCCACAACTTCCCCCTCGACTTGGCTTCTGGGGAGCAAGCTCCTGTGGCTTTGACCGCTCCTGCTATCAATGGTTAATTCCTTGGTGTAACACCAATTGAATAATCAGCGAATTGCACTCTCCTTTCCGGGGGGTGCTTTTTGCTTGGTTACTGTCCTTCAACACAGCTTAAGTTGACAACTATCTCTCCCTATCGCCACTCTTAGAAGGAGAGTAAGCCGATCTACCATGGATAATCTCCGTCTGCACCCAGACACCATCCAAGAAATTAAGCAAAGAATAGACATTGTCGAAATTATCGGCGATTATGTCGTCTTGAAAAAAAGGGGACGGGATCACCTTGGTTTGTGTCCTTTCCACGACGAAAAGTCCCCGAGTTTTAGCGTCAGTCCAGCCAAGCAAATGTATTATTGTTTTGGCTGTGGGGCTGGAGGCAATGCCTTTAATTTCTTAATGGAACTGGGTAAACGTTCCTTTACAGATGTGGCTTTAGATTTGGCTCGCCGCTATCAAGTACAAATCCAAACCCTAGAGCCGGAGCAAAAACAAGAATTACAGAGGCAACTATCTCTGCGGGAACAACTCTATGAAATTATGGCGGTGGCAGCCGGTTTTTATCACCATACTCTTTTTCAGCCCCAGGGACAGGAGGCTCTAACTTATTTACGCCAAAAGCGTTTTTTATCTTCTACCACAATCCAAGAATTTCAGTTGGGTTATGCCCCAGCGAGTTGGGAAACTCTTTATCGTTACTTAGTGGAGCAAAAACGTTATCCGGTGACAGCGGTGGAACAGGCCGGTTTAATTAAGGCTCGCCAATCTGGCACCGGGCATTACGATCAATTCCGCCATCGTTTAATGATTCCCATTCGCGATGTCCAAGGTAGAGCCATTGCTTTTGGTAGTAGAACTTTAGGCAATGATGAACCTAAATATCTCAATTCTCCAGAAACCCCCTTATTTCATAAAAGCAAGACTTTGTTTGGTTTAGACCAGGCCAAAACTGTTATTCAAAAAGTAGATGAAGCAATTTTAGTGGAGGGCTATTTTGATGTTATTGCCCTGCACGAAAGTGGTATTAAGCAAACGGTGGCGGCCTTGGGCACAGCCTTAAGTCGAGACCAGGTGCAAAGTTTGATGCGTTTTAGTCAATCAAAGCAAATTATTTTTAATTTTGATGCGGATAAGGCGGGCATTAATGCCACCCAACGGGCTATTCAGGAAATTGAGCCTTTGGTTTATAGCGGTCAAGTTAATTTACGCATTTTGAATTTACCGGCGGGGAAAGATGCTGATGAATTTATCCATAGTAGTCCTGAAAATAAAGAAATTTACCAAACTTTAGTCAAGCAGGCTCCCCTCTGGGTAGATTGGCAAATTCAGCAATTGCTTAAGCAAAAAAATCTTAAAGATCCTCTTGATTTTGAGCAGGTGGCCCGGGGCATGGTAGAAATTTTAAAACGTTTAACGGACCAAAATAAACGGGCTTACTACCTACAGTTGTGTGGAGAAATTTTGAGCCAAGGAGACAGTCGCTTAATTAGTTTGCAAGTTAATAATCTTTCCAGTCAGCTCACCTATGGCGATCGCCCTGGACAAAATGGGTCTAGGAGATGGCAGGCTAAGGATCCCACTAGTAGTTTACTAGAGAAGGCAGAAGCTCTATTGTTAAAAATTTACCTCCACTGTCCCCAGGAACGGTCAACTATTGACCAAATACTGACGGAAAATGATCTTTTATTTAGCTTTGCTCACCATCGTTTACTGTGGCAAAAAATTGACCAGGTGCGGGAACATTTTAATTTGGACTCCGACCCCGATAACCAGTTGTCCCTGCTAGTGCAATTAGCCTATCTGGAGCAGGAGGGAGATTTTAACCCCGTCGAGTCCCTGTTTCAACTGACGGAAACCAGCGCCGAAGAACTGTTTCGGGCTAATCTGCGAATCCCAGAGGCGATCGCCATTATGGAAAAAGTTCCTTGGGAAAATTATCAAAAGCATTGCTTTGGTAAACTACAGCAGTTGGATCCCCGCACCCAGGCAGAAGATTTTCGTTATTATCAACAGCAATGGCAAAAGGCCAGGCAAGAAATTCAAAGGCTGGAGAATCAACGGCTGAACCAACCGGTCAATTGAGGGGGAGGTATTACCTACATTTACCCTAGGGAGAAACGGCAATTTTTCCCGCATCCCAGTCTTATACAGCGAGATCTAATCTGACCAGGAGGAGGAGCAAATTTTCTACGGTCTAGCCATTCGGGAAAAAATGGCCACAACCCTCCAAAATAAAGACATTGAGGCAAAATTAGGGCAAGAAATAACCAAACTTTATTTTTTGTTACAAAAATCGTGTTCCATGTTACAATTTTTTATATAGAAATCAAGGACTGCGCGAGTTGGGAAACCGCCACTGAGATTTCCTCAAGCAACAACAACATTTGGTGGAGTCAGGGAGAGTTTCTCTGACTCTTTTTGGTTAACAGGTAACTGCCTTAATTTTTTTCTAGTTGTTCCTGTTTATCGTGCAAATTTTGCTTGGATTGTACCAGGGGTAAGCGATTGGGGGCATCGACCATCATCTCGTCAAATTTTTCTACCAGTTCCCCCGGATAGGTTTCCAAAATGCGGGTGGAAAGGGAAATACGATTTTTATACTCGTCAATTTCCTGGACATAGACACTGATGGCTTGGCCAAACGTGAACAGGGTATTGAGAGAATCGACCCTAGTACCACTGACTTGGCTGACATGGAGTAGCCCCGTTACCCCTTCAATTTCCACAAACACGCCATAGGGCTGGATTTTGGCCACTTTGCCTTCGTAGATATTGCCCGCCGCAATTTTGCCCATGGATTCAGCCTGTTGAATGCGACGCTGGGTCAACACCAATTTATTGTTATCCTGGTTAGCTTCAAGGATATGGGCATTCAGCACTTGCCCCACCAGGGCCTCCATATTGTCTTTGTGCATGAGGTGCGACCGGGGAATGAAACCGCGCAATCCTTCCACATCCCCGACGACACCGCCCTTATTGGTGCCAGTGACAACCATTTCTAGGGTTTTGCCACTCTCCTCCAACTCTGCCAAATTTTCCCAAGATTGCTGAATTTGCAACTGACGCCGGGAAAGTCTTACTTGTCCTTCATCATTTTGCTCACTGGTGACAAGGAAATCCCAGGCACTGTCGAGGGGGAAACTTTCCTCAATCTCTGCGTGGGGCCTTAATCCTAATTCCTGCAGAGGGACAAAGCCAGGGGATTTACCTCCAAAATCCACATAAACTCCCTCGTTAGCGTGCTGGCAGACTTTGCCATGGACGGTTTGGCCTTTTTCAGCATGGTAATCGTGTTTGTCTAGGGCTTTGGCAAATTCGTCAAGGGAAAAGGCTGCACTGTTGGGGGAAGAAGGCATACGAGGACAGATTGAAAAATCAGTTTGAATGCCTTATTCTAGCAGGATTGCTTGGGACTTTCGTGACGAGCTAGTTCTAGTTTGGGACTACCCTTGCCTGGGTGAGATCAGTTTTTTGCCTTTACCTTTACCACTGTCGTTGGCTTGCTAATGAGCGCTCTTTCTTCCCATAGTCAAGCATTATCTGTGCTTCGTACTACCCCGATCAATTTCAACCATTGGTATGTGGTGGCCCAGGCGGGGGAATTGGGCCAGGGACCGCTGGGAGTTATTCTTTGGGAAAAGCCGATCGCCATTTATCGGGATCAAGAAGGCCAGGTGCGGGCAGTGGAGGATCGTTGTCCCCATCGTCAGGTGAAATTGAGTGAAGGGAAGGTGTTAGGCAACAATTTAGAATGTGCTTACCATGGCTGGCAGTTTGATACCCAGGGTCATTGTACGAAGATTCCCTACTTTAGCAAAGCTCAAAAACTTCCCCCTTGTCGTTTGCGCACCTATCCTGTGCAGGAAAAAGATGGGTTTATTTGGCTTTATCCAGGCGATTTAGATTATCTTGCCAACCATGGGCCGGCACCCTTGGCCATACCGGAGTGGCACCATTTAAACTACATTGGTAGCTTTGCCGCCTTTGATTGTCCTGGTCACTTTTCCTATTTGATCGAAAATTTAATGGATATGCACCATGGGCATTTGCATGATAATTACCAGGCTTGGGCCTCCGCTTCCCTACGGCAAATTGAAACTAATGGCGATGAAGTGGTGGTGGACTACGACGCCCAAAGTTATTACAAAATTGATAAAATCTGGTCCATTTCCCAACTATTCTTCCCAGCCCTACGGCGATTGCATCCAGAAAATTTACGGGTGAGCTATATTTATCCCCATTGGTCATCTACGTTAGGGGCAGACTTTAAAATTTACTGCCTATTTTGTCCCGTTTCTCCTAATCAAACCAAAGCTTATTTAGTTCATTTTACTTCCCTAGAAGCTTTTCCTAAACTGCATAAATTACCCATTGCCTTTAGAAGTTTTTTGAAAAATTGGTTATCCGGAACAGCCCGGCCTTTGCTGGAGGGGTTGATTGACCAAGATATTCGCATGATTACCCAGGAACAAGCAGCGTTTGAGCAAAACCCCGATCGCCAAAATGTGGAAGTTAACCCAGCCCTAGCTAAGGTACAGCAATTAATTCGTCAACAGGCCTTGGCCTCGGAGAGTGCATGACTTCTTTAATTAGACTAATCGGGGTTAGCACCACGGACTTAACCGGCTCCACCGTTTTACTTAATAATATTTCTCTCCACATTGACCATGGACAAATTATTGGTCTGCAAGGGCGATCGGGGGCAGGTAAAACTACATTGCTACGGCTATTAAATCGACTCCAGGAAATAAGTCAAGGTACTATCTTTTATAATGAAAAAGCTTTAAATAAATACCCAATTCAGCAACTGCGTCAAGAAATAGTTTTAGTGCCCCAGGAGCCAAAACTTTTAGGTATGACAGTGGAAGAAAGCTTAATTTATCCCCTAGAATTACAGAAAGTCAGCAAAACAGAATGTCAACGGCGACGGATTCGAGCCTGTGATATTTGGGAAATTCCCAGTGATTGGCTAGACCGCAACGATTTACAGCTTTCTGTGGGGCAAAGGCAATTGGTTACCCTGGTGCGAGCCACCATGTTAAGTCCCCGGATTCTTCTGTTGGATGAACCTACTTCGGCCCTTGATCCGGCCCTAGCTCAAAGGGTTTTGACCCAGCTAAAATTAATAAACCAAGAGAATGGCACCACCATGGTTATGGTTAACCACACACCGGAATATTTAGAAAGTTTTTGTCAACGTATTTTTACCCTTAACCAAGGACAATTAGGACAGGAAATTACTCTCAAAAAAAATTAGCTTGCTTGAAATTTAACCGCCAGTAAAGTAATGTCATCAAACTGTTCCGCTTCCCCCATATGCTCGCCCAGGGAATTTTTGATATTAAGCATTAACTGGTCAACGGAATTAAACTGACTACCTAGGGCTTCTAATAGTTTTTCCTTGCCAAAGAAATTGCCTGTAGGTGATTTAGCTTCCGTTACACCATCGGTATAGGACAACAATAAATCCCCCGGTTCTAAAATTACTGCCCCCGTCTTAAATTCCAAATCCGGCAACATCCCCACTGCTGGCCCAGTAGAAGTTAATTTGGCTTTTAATTGATGGTTAGCGTCAACAATAAAAACTGGTTCGTGACCACCATTAATATAAGATAATTTTCCTGTGCTAGGCTCTAGAATACCAAAGAAAATTGTCGCAAACATACTAGCTTCGCTGTGGTTAAAAGCGACGTAATTATTGATTAATTTAATAGACTCCAATGGTTCAAAATTAACGCCATCCAGCAAATCGTTTAGGTTGATTTTTAGATCTTGGCCGCCAGGTAAATTAAAAGAAGGATTGATTAAACCATCCAGGGCCGCTTGCCCCGAAAAAATACGAATTAAACTGCGAAATAGTCCCATAAATAATGCCGCTCCTACCCCTTTGTCGCAAACGTCTGCCACTACCACCCCCAGGCGATCGCCTGGAAGTTCGAACAAATCATAAAAATCCCCAGCCAGTTGTTGAGCAGGACTAAAGTAAGCGGTAAATTCCCATCCTTTCCTAGTTAATAAATGGGCTGGCAAAAAATTCTTTTGCATTTGCCTACCTTTCTCTAGCTCCTTGGCCATTATTTTTGAAAGGGCTTCCACCTGTTGGGTGTATAATTTTTCTTGATCCCGTAAACGTTTTTTTTCTAAGGAAGAACCAATGCGGGCTTTGAGCAACACTGGATCAAAAGGCTTGGGCAAAAAGTCCTCTGCTCCCATTTCAATGCAACGAATAATACTTTGAAATTCATCTAAAGCTGAAACAATAATGACCGGAATATGCTGAAATTCTACACTGGTTTTTAAATATTCTAAAAACTGGTCTCCATTAGTCTCTGGCATTAGCAGATCCAGTAAAATTAGATCATAACTCTGACTTTCGAGAAGGTTCAATGCTTCCTTCGCACTTAAACAAGTGGTAACTGTATGACCTTTACGGGTTAAGTGCTGAAAAAATAAATCTAAATTGCTAGGACTATCATCCACCACTAAAATTTTTCCCGTTAGCAGTTCTCTTCCCTCAATACTATTAGTTTTGATGCTACCCAAAATTATTTCGTTGGTAGTTGAGGAAGATGCAGAAGTTAATTGAGGAGATAAATCGGCTTCGTGAACAGGATTTAATGACTCTAAAAAATTAGTGAAAATCGATTCAATATTATTCACTAATCCCTGTAAGCGCAAGGCCGCTAATTCTATTTTTTTAATGTCTTCAGTAAGGCCGAGTTGATTGACACATTCCTCTGCTTTGAGTAAATTATTACAGGAAAGAATAATTTTAGTAATAGAAGAATTAGTGCTATGGGGAATAGTGGAAAAAAGCTTATGAAAATCCGACTTCTCTTCTCCGTCAGAATGCTTAACAAATAAATTGATAGCTTCAAGTAATTTTTGTGCCTCTACTAGTAATGCATCTAATTCTTCTGCTAGGGGGGAGCTGGCATCCGTGAGCTCTTCTTGAACCATTTCTCCGTAGCCAACAATTGCATTAATGGGAGTTCTGAGTTCATGACGAATGAAAGCAGTAGCGCTTTCTATATCAACTGACTTAATAGAATGATTCATCATCTACCAAAGAAATTATGGTTAATCAAACTAGTTTTACAGACTATTTTAGTTTTTGCCAATGATTAAGCGATTATCAAAACTTATCGAAACCCTTAAATAT